>CANHMN010000075.1 GCA_947461645.1 Chitinophagaceae bacterium
CTGTTTTTTTGGGACAATGAATTTCGTATCAAAAAAGATGGCAGTGTTCCGCTGGTTAGAAGAAATTTCTACCACATTGGAGATTACTATGTTGTAGTTTTTAGAATGGAAAATGCTGACTTGAAAAATCCACTTAAACAACCTTTTTATAAAGTAAAAATTGAAGCTGGCGAAAACGAAATCACCGGCACCAACACTGAACAATCCTTTTACCTCCCCATCAACAAATCCGTTCGACTTTGCAATAATGGTATTCTGGATAATTTCAAATTGAGTACTCCTGTTCAAAGTATAGATGGAAATTACTTTCAGCCCATAGATATTACTTTAGATGAATATCCTTCGCCAGGAGTGGTTGGCGTTGCGGAAATTGAACCATTCAACACTTATCCGAAGTACATCATCAGGCCTGAATTCGTAACTTCAATCAACACCGCAGTCCACAACAGAAAAGAGTTTAAAGTAAAGGAGGTAAATATTTATGATATTGATAACGGAAAACTCCATCAGCAGATAGAAACACCAAGTAAAGTAATCACCTCGTTTACAACTCCCAATAGGTTAATAGATACAGGTAACTTTTATCAAAGAACAATTAAAGAAGCTGTTGATTTTTCAATGATCATGGAAGAATGGAGAGATACCGTTTTTAATGTGGAAAAGAAGAAGACCCATTTCTATGTTTTCAATACGGTTACAAAATTGTACGAACCTGATACGCTGCTGAACAAAGAGTCAGATGTGTATTTTTATAAACCACTACAAAAATTTAGAAGACTTGAATATGTTGTAACAGAAAAATCAAAAATCATCAATACCCATCAACTCGAGAATAAACAATGGAAATTGATAGACAAAAGGGAAGAGCTACTGCCAGCGTTTAAACCCAAACCAAAATATTCACCTGCAACTTGTATTTTTTTCAACGAAAAAAATCATCGGCTACCCCTAAAGGCTGTTATCGGAACAAATGCTACCATTAGAGTAAAAGACAGTTTTCTGCTCTATAACTATTGTGAAGACACGATAAAAATCATCAGTGTTAAAAGTCAACACCGAGATTTTTTCAGTATCCCTCAACTTCTTCCCCCAAAACAATACACGAAGTTGTCGTTTGAGGGCATCATCACAAACAGCAGCTTTGATTTTTGGACGAACAGCTATGCCTCTTACCTGACACTGGAAGACAACACCATACTTTCTTTTGGCATAAACATACCAACCATCAGCAACAACAGTAAGGTTGTTTACAGAACAGACAGTTCCATTGATTATGCCATAGCGCAAAGAAATGATTCTAGATTTAATAAAGCAATCTTTACCTATCCTGATGGAAATATCAGGGCTATGGGAATGGTAAAAGACAATGACACTTCTTTAAAAGCCGGCAAATGGCAGTACTATCAAACTGGTGATTGGAAAATTGCTGAAGTAGTTTACTCCAAATCTATTACCCTGTCCGCATTGAATCAAAGCTTAAATTACGGCAACGCCGACTTTAAAATAAAGGTTCTTGAAAATGGAATTTGGAAAGAGCAGGAATTAAATGATTATACCCTATACATCACTGAAAAAACAGACAGTATTGTAGCTTATACAGATTCCCTTTCCTATGGATTCCGCCTTCCCTATTCTAAACTCCCAGAGAATATCAATATTCAATTTTACCTGCTGAAACCCGGTGAACGAACACTAAAAATTGGTTACTACAAAACTCCATTTGAAACCTTGCAAGATGTATATGCCATCATACCCGACTTTTCTAAAATAAAAAATAAAAACAAATCGTATCATGAAGCAGTGGATTCGATAATTGCATCTTTTCAAAAACAATTTCCTAAAACAATGCCAGTAGTTGTTTCAAGAAGTGTGCGTGGAGTTTCTTTGGAGTTCCTTAGTACTTTGGAGAAAAGGCTGGCACTTAAAGCCTTGGTGAATATGCCTGCTGTTTCTTTAGTTAGTCAGTTGTTTACCATTACCGACAAACAAATACCAACCCATTGCAACAACAACGTTTATGTGGAATTAAACGGAAACAATCCTGATTCGTTGAGGAAAACAGCGCTTTCTCTTGGATTTAAAAACATGCGCGCTGATATGGGCAACAACAGGTACTGGCTCTCTTATGAGACAAAACTTGTAGATGAAACTTTTTTTGAGGCTTACAAAAAACTAACTGAAAGCCCTTGGGTATTGAGCGTTTACTTTGATACCTATATGGAAGTAGGTTTAGATTAAGGTAAAGTGTTTTGATTTTTTTAGCTTCAAAAGCTCTTTTTTATTTTAATCCACTATCATCATCGTTTCTTTTAGAAGACAACAATAAAAACAAGAAATGAATACGGCTGGAAAATTCATCGCTGGCGATAACACCAAAAAGTATAAATGAAATACCCATAAAGTATATACCCCTTCAAATGTAAGGCATAATTAAAAACAACGTTTCATTCATTTTTCAAATGAAATAGACTCAAATCATCCACTCTTTATGTAGCAGCGCAGGCCTACAAGCATTTGTTTGTACTCGCACCAAACGATTTATCTCAATATAAAAATCTAGTCCTGATGTTTATGGACTTGTCATTATTTAGGAAAATTCCCGGCATAATATTTCACGAATGAAATGGCTTTTCCCGCCTTCGCTGTTATTTTCACTTGCGAAGGCTTTTTGGTTCCGAAGCATCTAAAATAAATAGCTGTTATACCTTTTTCAACAAATGCATGGATAAATTGTGTAGGTAACGGGTGGGAGTCGACTGTTGTTTCACCCTTTCTGTCAGTTACATGAAAGGGTTTTTTCGCTATTTTTGAATGCATTTATCAACCAAAACAACCAATATAGAGAATACCCATTAATATATAAATCGCAATTACGGTTTGCATGCTTCCTAACTAGAAAAGTCGAATATGGAAAGGATACAGAAGCAGAGAAGCGCTACAAAAAATTTGTGGGCTACACTCTGCAGGTATCCAAGGGCTTCGACTCCCGCTAGTTACTTCAGACGATGTTAGCCCACATTTCTTTAGGAACAACAAATATCAGATCTGCTGAAAATAGTTTTTCACCAATTGCTATTTGCTGATTACAATCAAGTCATATACTACTGAATAGCCTTTTTATATACTTATAGTTACATGATAATACTCAGGTGATTTATGGGAATGTATTGGCTTTTTCTTAAGAATTTATTTGTTGGTTTGGTATGGTTTGTGTGTAACTATTTAAGTTATTTATTCATTTTTCACTGGGTAAAAGTTATTTGACTTTGCTCGGTTCAAAATAAAACAACATGAACGTACCCCTATTTGGTTTACTATTTACCAATACCGAAAAAAAACTTATCTATTCTATTTTGCTTGATATTTCACCAAAAAACAACTTTGGTAAATCAACGAAACCTGGTTTTTTTTCTCACCTAATCGAAATGCTTGGAATAGTTGAAGATAAAATCATTGAAAAGGAAATTTCCGAAAATGCCATAGACAAGAACGCTACTGTTTCCATCCTATCAGGCTGGCCGGAGGATAAAAAAATACTGCTAAAAGGCCTTGTCATCGACATGCTTTGTTACCATGACAAATTGAATAAATCAGAATGCCTGGCTGCAATAGCATTTTTGGATGCTGCTGGAATAGAAGATCAGTCGCTCAAAAACATTACTAAAGTCCTTCCTTAAAACTAGATTGGATTATACAATGCAATTAAAATAGTAGTGTTTCTTTAAACGATTGGTGAAGAAGGTCGTTTAATTCTATTTTAAGCATTTAGTCTTTCGCAGACCCTTTTTAATGCCCCATCAATTGATGCAAACCTGAGTTTGTTTTAACGGCATGCATTTTAAATCTTTTAACCTCCAGAAAGTTACTGCTTATTTCCAGCCCTGGTTCTATATAATAAGCTACATAATTACCAATTGGCGAAAAATGGTATTCATGTGCTGAATACACTTCTGTTCCATTTATTGAAAAATGATAGTATTCTCCCATTTTAAAAATGGTAAACCTAACAGGCCTTGACAGGTGAATTGTTGGGTGTTTTCTTGTTTGAAAACGATGGTAAACCTGATTATGGTCTTTCTCGAATTGCATCACCAATGCTCTTTTCCCATCTGCCGACAAGGTAAATCTGTTAAAATAATCCATGTCATCATCAAATCCCCACAACAAACCAAAGTGGCCATAGCAATCTTGTTTGCTTTTCAATGTTATAAACGTATCCAATAAAAAATAACGATCGTTTTTAAGACCGGATTTGGTTTTATAATAATGCCAGCTACCGGCAGAACAATTGATCATATTGTAAACTCCATTCTCCAAAAAGGATTTTTCTTCAGGTTTGTCTACAACTTCCCAGTTGCGTTTATTGTTGCTGAATTCTTCTTTTACTACACTGATAGATTTTTCAATGTGATATAAATCTGAAATGATGTGCATTTGCTTTTTATTGAACTTCAAATGTCTTGCTTCAGTCCTCAGTCTATTGGAGGAGTAATTTATTCTTCAGTCCGCAGAAAAATGGAGGAGTGCCATATACATATTTGCTGTACAAAACCAGTTCTTGATAGATCCGATTTATGTTAAATCGTAAAACCATTACAATGAATAAAACTATACTAAAGGAGAAATTTGCTATAGACGAGTCGCTGCTTGAGGATTTTCTTACAAAAGAAAAAAAGGATTCACAAACAACTGTTTTCTGCAATTACGTTTCCAAAACCAAATACGTGAATGGTGGATGGGTTAATATCCATCCTACTACCTTTCTGGTTAGTGACAATGATTCTCTTTCATTGCTTCATGCAATAAATGTACCGGTTGCTCCGGATAAACATCATTTTGAAAAAGCCGGACAACACAAACGCTTCGTGCTTATTTTTCCGGCTTTACCAAAAAGCTGGAAATCATTTGATTTTGTCGAATCTTGTAGCTCCGGTGGTGGATTTGTGGTAGAGAACATCTCAAGAAACAATACTGGCATTTATGAAATTCATTTGAAATAATTTCAAGACCTCCAAAAGATGGAGGAGTGCCTTTTTAAGTTTGCTTTTAAATTAGATACATGAACAAAGAAATTTTTCAATCGCTTTTTATCTTAAACAAGGTAAAGACAACTTCTTGGGAAAACCGCCTGTACATCAACCATTTGACCTTACTGTTGAGGCTGATGAAGAAAAGCAGGTTAAGTCCTGCTGAAGGCCAACACTTTTTTCTGCTGAGAAAAAAATATGAAACAGAATACTTGGAGTTGTTAAAGGAAATGGATCCAGGCAAATACAGGATTGCATTGGAAGAACGGGAGCTTCTACTTCTGCAAGCGCAAAAAGATGTTGAAACGGATGCACAAAAAATCGCCAGACAAATCAATATCGAATTGGCTGAATACAACCAATGGATAGCTATTCAACAAACTGCAAATTGAATTCACCTTAAATCAAAATAACATGCCCGAATTTACCGCTGCTTTATTTGCTAAAAAAGAAAGACCTCATGGTCAGGAGTTCAGTCTTATTGCACATGCCCTATTATTTGAAAGCTCAAAACCTTACTGGGAAATTTACATTGGCGAAAAAACTTTCAGGTTTATTGCGAATCCTGATTTCATTCTTGAAGATGGACTTTGGCAGTTGAACAATTATTGTCAAATTCCCGAAAACGAATACAAGCACGACAAGAACAACAACACTCCTATTTCATTGGAAGAAGAATTTGGAGAAAAAATATGCATGGAAGCCAGAACCGAAATTGCTCAATCGCTTGCAGAAGCTGGTTTTCATTTTACTTTAGTTACCTGGCCAGGTGTGTGGATGCCAAAATTAGACGAGAAATTAACTGATTGGAAATCATTGGGGGTAAACATCTCCAATAGATTATAAAAGCCTTGGGTTTGGATTATTGGTTACTTTTTATTTTAACATTGCTGCATTTCAACATTCAAGTGCTGCAATGTTTTTATTGATACTGTTGAAGCGTTTCACTTAATATACTTTTAAGGTTGTTTTTTAAACTTGCCGGTTGAACTACTTTACAATAGGCACCCATTGCCAAAATAGTATTGATGAGCTCGGGATTTATGTTTAAATAAAGTTCAAGCAAAATACCATCTGAAGTTTGCTTGGTGATTTTTTGAGAATGATGAATGGGCTCCAGTTCAACAAGCTTATGGTAAGGGCTCTTTACCATTAAAACAACTTTCACTGGTTTTTCTGCAGTCTCCATGATACCAACTGAATGTTGTAAAAACTTGTTGGCATCAAAATCAAACAAATGCTTTTGAACTACTTCTTTGGTTTGCATTTCCTGAATTCTGTCTAATGCAAAAGTCAGGTAATCTTTCCTGTCGCTTACCCAGCCTACCAGGTACCATCTGTTGCGGTGTTCTTTCAGCAGTTTGGGATACACCAAATATTCCTGCGTTTTGTTCTTGTATATATTGTCGTATTTAATGTTAAGCAACCAACGGTTTCGCATAGCAGCATATGATTGTTGAATCCATTGGTAACCGGTTGTAAGGTGTGAGGTTTCAAATTGAATGTATTTTTCAAAATCATCTTCCTCCAAATCAATCATCAAGTTAAATCTGGTGTTGATTTTTTCGATAGCTTGCTTAAAGTCTTTGAAAAGCGGCACTTCGGCATATTGGTGGAGCAAATTGGCGGCATACCTCAATCCGTCCCACTCTTCATCTGATAATTGTAAATCTGAAATGGAAAATCCTTGTTCTGCATAAAAATATCCTCTATGCTGTTTGCTGTATTCAATGGGCGCATCATAACCATGTGGACGTGGCCTTTTCATTTGTCTGATGTCCTTCTCAATGGTGGAGGTTGAAATTCCCTCTCTTATTTTATCACTACAGGCTTTGGCAAGTGCCTCAATGCTTGGAAATGGTTTTTGCCTGTTGGTGAGACACGCGTCAATGATGTGATATCTGTTTACGGCTGATTTTATTTTAGGCATGATTAAAATTAATGAATTGACGGATTGAATTGCCGTAAATTCAAAAAATATTATACCTGATAAAGAGCCTTAAAGTTTAAGCTAAATAATACAAACAAATAATGATAGGGCTATACATTCAAGGCTGCCAGCAGCATTCATATTACCAATTGCACTTTAAAGACATAAAAAATGTTCGCCCGTCTGCAGGCATTACTCCGGGTCCGGGATAGCCAGATGCTCTTCTTGTAAAATAATATTCATTGGAGATATTATTGATGCCCGCATTTAGCGTTAGTATTTTTTTTATTTTTTTACTGATGGTTAAGTCCCACACTCGATATGATGGTATTGCACCGTTAAGTGCATTGGCGGTTGGCTCAATCGTATTGTTGGCATCGCTGAATGTAGCATCCGTGAAACTGAATTGAAGGGTGATATTAAATGAAGATCGATCCATTGATAGACCAGTCCTAATTATATTAGGCGGCGCATTTTCAACAGCCTTTCCTCTGATGTTTTCAATTTGATGAGTTGAGCTGTAGCATGCATTTAAATAACTATAAGAACAGAACAGTGACCAATCTGTTTTGGGAAGAATATTGATGAGATAACTCGGATGAAATTCAAGATAGCTCTCTATTCCATATGCTTTGCTGTCGCCAACGTTAGTGATAAGTCTTTTGCCTCCAGGAA
>CANHMN010000076.1 GCA_947461645.1 Chitinophagaceae bacterium
CCTTTTCGCGAAAGAACAATTCAGCCTGTTGCTCGAGCCTATTGCAGGCCACGGATATTGGGATGGCAAAAATGTTTTTGGCGAATTGGCCCACCAATCAGACCACAAAGGAATGACAGCCACGCTAACAAGGGCAACCATTAGACCAAACAAACTACTCTCCTTTTGGAAAAATGTAGCCCCAATAGCAAAAAACATGAAATCAGCCGACGGCTATCTTTTTTCTGTTGGAATCGGCGAAGTGCCTTGGCTTAAACAAGCTACTTTTAGTGTTTGGAGCTCTATGGATCAGATGAAAGCTTTTGCCTACAAACAAATGGAACATGCTGAAGTAATTAAAAAAACCAGAAAAGAAAACTGGTACAAAGAAGATATGTTTGTAAGATTCAGCATATCAGACACTTATGGAACAACTAAGGGAATCAACCCTCTCAAGATAAATCCCTAACTTTGAGAACGTTTCAATAGGATTGCCAAAAAGACTGTTATGAAGAACATCAAACTAATTGAAGTCCCCTCCGAAATAGGAGCCGGTACCCGAGGTGCAAGTTTGGGCATCAGTGCGGTTAAAATTGCAGGGCTAGACTTTATGAGCAACTTCTTTGTGCACTTTCCCTCAGAAAAAATAGAAACAGAAAACGATTTGCTTTTCGAACCCATACAATCTCCCTACGCCAAAAGAATTCATGGAGTGTTGAACATGTATGAGCGCATAGGCAAAGCCGTTAGTGATACCATCAAAAATAATTTTTTTCCGGTTGTCCTCAGCGGCGATCACAGCAACGCCGGCGGAACCATAGCTGGCATTAAAATAGCAAAACCCAAAAGCAAACTGGGTGTAATATGGATTGACGCACATGCTGATCTTCATACACCCTATACAACGCCATCAGGAAATATGCATGGTATGCCCTTGGCCACTGCCATTGCGGAAGACAATATGGAAAACAAGGTGCACGAGCCGGACGAAAAAACTGTTAAGCTTTGGAACCAATTGAAAGCTGTTGGCAAAATCAACCAAAAAGTTTTACCGGAAGATATCGTGCTGATTTCACTCAGAGATTTTGAAAAGGAAGAAAAATTCCTCATTGAAAAACATGGCATTAAAGTCATTACCACCAATGAAGTAAGAAGAAATGGTGCCGAAAATGTAAGCCGAAAAGTACTGAGGTACTTGAGTGACTGCACGGATATTTATGTGAGCTTCGATGTAGACAGCCTTGACCCTACCATTTCTAAAGGAACCGGAACGCCCGTAAACAATGGACTTAAGGAGCGTGAAGCAGAAGACCTCATTAGCAAATTCATGCAAAGCAGAAAGGTATGTTGTTTTGAAATAACGGAAGTCAATCCAACATTGGACAAAGAAAACCTAATGGCCGAAATCGCTTTCAATATCCTTCAGCGAAGCGTGAATGTACTGATGATGAATTAAAATCTTCAGATTGCAATTTCTATCCCCACAAAGAAACAGGATACACTCCTGCCTTTAAAAGGTTATCGATGTTTTGTTTTACGCCAGCAGCATCTTCTTTGTAAGTAACGCCAAACCATTGGGAAGTAGTTGGAATCACTTTGATGCTGTTTTCTTTTTCTTGAATAAAACGATCTGCGATAATGGGAATAAAAAATTCTGAACCCGGTGTCATGCCCTTCACCTGCAAGAATGCTGTAAATAATCTTTCTGTAGATTCAAAAATACTTTGGTGAAAGCACCAAAAATTCATGGAAACACTTGATCCTCCGGGCAAATGGTGTTCCTTGTCATTTTCCATGTATAAAATACTGTCTTCCTTTTTGTAAATTTTTGTTCTTTCAATGATAGACACCAGCGATTGCGTGTCATCTACCTCACAAACGCCCCTGCTAACGGTACCATGATCACTCAGGGTTTTACCCAATTCATAACCTATGATGGCATACGTTTTTTCATTGCAGGAATGCAGGAGAAAAGAAGAAGCTTTTTGAAAAGCATCAGCCCCATAATAATCATCAGCATTGATAACTGCAAAGGGTTCTCTGATAATATCCTTCGCACACAATATGGCATGACCAGTACCCCATGGTTTTTTTCTTTCAGGATCAACGGGAGCATTTACATAAGCATCCATTTCCTGGTAAACGAAATCTATTTCAATCTTTCCCTCCAATTTGGGAACAAAGTTTGCTTTAAAGTTTTCTGCGAAATCTTTTCTGATGATGAATACCACTTTTCCAAAACCGGCCTTGATGGCATCATAAATGGAATAATCCATAATGGTTTCACCAAACGGACCAAATCCTTCCGTTTGTTTCATGCTTCCGTACCTGCTGGCCATTCCTGCAGCCAATATCAACAATGTAGGTTTCATAAATTTAGCTATTGGTTGAACTTTTTTATCAAATAATTTCATACAAAAATCTTCTATGGAAATCTAATCTGACGAATAAAAGTTAGCTTGCGAAAGTACTATTTTATATTGAAAAGCCTACCAATGCTTGATGTAAATTCAAATCTGAAAATTGACAAGATTCGTGCTCCATTCCTTCATAATGGTGTTGAATTGGATATATTAAGGCTCGATCTTGTTCATCCCATAGTATCAGGAAATAAATTATTTAAACTACATCATTATATTGAGCAGGCACGACACCAAAAAGCAACTAAATTGGTTACCTCCGGAGGTCCCTATTCCAATCACCTTGCAGCAACCGCCTATTATGCCCATGAAAATGGATTTAAAAGCGCTGCCTTTGTGCGAGGAGAAGCCCCAGAGGTTCTATCGCACACCCTTGTTGCTTGTCAAAACTGGGGCATGGAATTGTATTTTACCGATAGAACGACTTATGACACTACGGACACCCAATCCTTGTGGCAAAATTTAAACCACAACGATGCAAAAATTTCCTTTGTTGTTCCTGAAGGCGGTTTTGGAATACCCGGTTCAAAAGGTGTAGAAGCTGTCTTTAATATGATTGATCTTTCTGCTTACACGCACATTTGTACACCAGTCGGTACAGCTACCACATTTGCAGGTTTGATAAATAGTGCTTCCATGAAGCAAAAAATCATTGGGATTGCTGCGCTACCCAACCATGAAGACATCAGCAGAAGATTAAATGAATTGCTAATCAACAAGGACAACAAAAACCATGAGCTTTGGATGGATTATCATTTTGGTGGCTATGCAAGAAAAAATCAAAAACTACTGGATTTTTTGAACGAATGTTACAATCAATATCAAATTCCTTTGGATTTTGTGTACACAGGAAAAATGCTTTTCGGAATTTTCGACAAAATTCAATCGGATTATTTTCCTGCAAACAGTAAAATTCTTTGTGTGCATACCGGCGGACTTCAAGGCAACCTCTCGTTAAAATCCGGTACGCTTGTTTTTTAATTATGATGCTAAAACCTATCTTTGAATTTGTCCAACAACATTCGATGAAAATCTGTCCTTATTTTTTCGGTTTAATGATAGGTCTTTCTTGCTCCTTTCAAACTCAAGCGCAAAGCGTTCTTCCGGAAATTGCAGTAAATGGATTCGGAAATAAAGTTATTGTTAGCTGGCTCAATGATTATGAAAAACCTGTAACCAACATTTTTATTCAAAGGTCATTCGACAGCTTGAAAAACTTTACCACCATCGGATCTGTATTGATCCCGCAAAACAAGGAAAATGGATATCCCGACAACAACCCTCCTTACAACAAAATGTATTACAGGGTATCCGTAACGTTTGAAGGAGGCACTTATGAAATTGGCCCTTCCTTTAAAGTTTCTACACCAACTAAAGAATTGGCTTCCATAGACATTACAGATACTTCTACCCTTATACAGTTTGATGGCTACAAGAACAATAGAACCAAAGATCTGGTAATTGTAAATCCACAATGGGAAAAACCAGTTGAACCCACCAATCCTCCAACAACGAATGAGAAACCTTTAAACAACAGCATCTTCATCAACAAGCAAAATTCAGTCACCCTTCATCTTCCAGATGCTGCTCAAAAAAAATACGTAGTAAAGTTTTACGATGATGCTGACAACTTTCTTTTTGAACTGAATAAACTAACAGAAGACTATTTGATTTTGGAGAAATCAAATTTCATGCACGCCGGCTGGTTTTCCTTTGAGGTGTATGAAGAAAAAACATTGATGGGTAAAAACCGGTTTCAAATTACAAAGGACTACAAAATCAACGGAAAATAATTCTTCTTCAAATCAGTTGAACATCAAACACTTCTTCAAAATTTGATTTCATCAATTGCTTCACTTCGTCCATATTTATTTTTTCCCCTTTTTCTTTTTCGATGGAAGTAACCTGCTTGTCAACAATACCACATGGAATAATGTTGTTGAAATAACTCAGATCTGTGTTTACATTTAATGCAAGTCCGTGCATGGTAATCCACCTGCTGCAACGAACACCTATGGCACAAATTTTTCTTTCCTTTCCGGGTATTAATGGGTCAATCCAAACGCCGGTTTCACCCTCACTTCTTTCTCCTTTGATGCCATAGTGAGACAATGTCATTATCACTACTTCTTCAAGGTTACGGAGGTACTTTCCGATGTCGGTATACATTTTTTCGAGATCGAGAATAGGATAAGCCACCAATTGCTGCAAACCATGAAAAGTAATATCCCCACCTCTGTTGGTGTGGTAAAATGAAATTTCTTTTTCGGCAAGTTGTTCTCCTGTTAGCAAAACATTTTCTTTCTTCCCGCTTTTACCCAGAGTATAAACGGGCGGATGTTCGCAGAAAATGAGGTGATGTTTGGTAGACAGCGACAATGGATCGGCATTATGGCCATTCAATCTGGCTTGTGTTTTTATATCTACATTTTCATTGAGCAACGATTCTTGCCTTTCCCAAGCCTGTCCATAGTCTGCCAACCCCCAATCTTGAAAATATACCTTTTGTTTTTCCATATCCATGGCGAAGGTAGTACAAGCAAATAAAATTCAGTAATTTTAAGCATTGATCAGCCAGGAATCCATATCGCAAATTCAGAGCCGAATAGATATCATTGATATCATCGGCAACTTTGTAAAACTCAAAAAACGCGGTGCCAATTACCTCGGCAACTGTCCGTTTCACCATGAAAAAACGCCTTCCTTCACGGTTTCGCCAACCAAGGAAATCTACAAATGCTTTGGCTGTGGAAAAAGCGGCAACACCATTGGCTTCGTCATGGACCACGAAAAATACTCCTATGTTGAAGCGCTGAGATGGTTGGCAGCCAAATACAATATTGAGCTAGAGGAAACTGCAACAAGTCCGGAATTTAAGGCCAAACAACTTGAGTCTGAAAGCTTGTTTATCGTAAATCAATTTGCAGGTAAGTTTTTTTCGGAAAAACTATTCCAAACGGAAGAAGGAGAAGACATTGCACTAAGCTATCTCAAGCAAAGGGGGTTTCGCGAAGACATCATTAGAAAATTTGAATTAGGTTACAACCCTTCCGCACCTGATGAGTTAGCCAAAACTGCAGATAAATTACAATACAGCAAAGAGATTCTACTGAAATCGGGATTGCTGGTGGAAAGAAACAACGGCTTAAGCGACAATTACCGCGGAAGAATCATTTTTCCCATACACAACCAAAGTGGTAAAATCTTGGGCTTCGGTGCCAGGATAATTAAATCAAACGACAGAGCCCCGAAATACATCAATACGCCTGAAAACGAGATTTACAATAAAAGTAAAATTCTCTACGGCGCGTTCTTTGCCAGAACCGCAATTGATAAAGCTGATGAATGCTTGCTGGTGGAGGGTTATACCGACGTAGTAAGCTTGCACCAAGCCGGCATTGAAAATGTGGTAGCAAGTGGAGGAACTTCTTTAACCACAGACCAGGTTCGGCTCATTAAAAAATACACCAACAACCTTACCATTATTTACGATGGCGACAATGCAGGCATAAAAGCTGCTTTGCGTGGACTAGAGCTTGCTCTTGATGAGGGATTGAATGTAAAACTCCTGCTCATTCCTGATAAAGAAGATCCGGACAGCTATGTCAACAAAATTGGTGCTTCTGCCTTCCTTGAATTTATCGCAAAAGAAAAAAAGGATTTCATTCTTTTTCAACTGGAATTAACCCTCAAAGAGATTGGCAATGATTCTGCAAAAAAAGCAGGACTTGTAAATCAAATGGCGGCAACCCTTTCTAGAATAAACAAAGCTGAAGACTTTACCAAAAGGCAGGATTATATCAAGAAGGTTGCTGAGTTGCTCAAAATAGACGAAGCCGGATTCAATGCGTTGGTAAATAAAATTGTTGGAGAGAAAATCCAAAAGGATGATTTTAGAAGCAACAGACAGTCATCTATGGATGGCGAAGTTGTTGGTGAACAAGAAGAATCCTTTGAACAGGAAATGCTTCTCCACAAGGATGAACCACAGGAGCAGGCGATGGCTAGAAGCTTAATTGAGTTTGGCCATTTGGAGTGGGAAGACGGGCAAAAGGTGGCTGATTATATTTTCAAACAAATTGACGAAGGAGAATTACTGGATTTGATTGATAACCCTATAATTGTCAAACTCATCAACTTATACAGAAACTTATACGAGGAGGGAAATGAACCGGATGCAAAAACCTTCCTTTATATGGAAGATGCTGAATTAAGTCAGTTGATGTTGAAAATCATGAACGATGATTTAGAAATAAGTCCGAATTGGAAAAAGTATTACGAAGGACATATCCCTACTAGAGAAGAGCTCTTTAAGCAGGAAGTAGATTCAACACTACTCTATTTGCAACTCAGGAAAATAAAGAGATTGATAGCAGAGAATCAAAAAGACATGGAAAACACGAGTGATCTTCAGGAACAGATGCTGTTGATACAAACCCATCATCACCTCAAAACCGTAGAAATGGAACTCACCAAAAAGCTGGGAACCGTTATTTTGAAATAAGCAATTAAAACCCTGCAATAATCTTCTTCAGAGTTGCAGAAAAAGTTGGTAAAATTAACCCACCATTACTTCCTCTTCTTGTGCAACCAATAGGCGCTTTGGAATGGTATTTTTTTCAGCCTGTTTTACACCATCAAGCTTGAATTGTGTTGCACACCAAACATTATCCAACTCAACGATATCAACTGCTTCAAGCGCGTAATCTTCAATAACTTGCCAATGGTCTTGTCTGCACAAGTCGCTGGCAATTTTGGCAGTTTGCTTAGGATGAGCGATCCACAGTCTGGCATTGGATTGCAAGGCAGGCATCACACCATTTAATATATCTTCAAGTTGTTTGATGCTGACAGCGAAAACGATGGCAAAATCAATCTTTCTGGTTTTTAAAAGTGGCGTAACACTTTTAGCAAAATTGAATTTTTGAAATTGTTTCTCAATAGTTGAGGGTAATCCCTGAACCAATACATTTCTTTCGTTGTTGTACTGTAATTTTTCTAAAACCGTCTGAATAGCCATAAGCGAAGGTTTGGTAAAAATGGATAATATGGTGAGACGCAAACCAAAAAAAGAAAGGTCTTCCATTAAAAATAGCATTCAAAGGGTGTGCAAAGATAGCCAATTTCAATCCCTTATTCAAGAAAAAGGACGGTTTTTTGTTGAAACATTAAACAATTGTGGACTTTATAAGGCTTAAAAGCTGTAAAAAACTGTACAAAGCGAGGGCTGA
>CANHMN010000077.1 GCA_947461645.1 Chitinophagaceae bacterium
ACTTTATTATTCGCACTTCATTTGAAATGGCATAATTTGTTTTCATCACTTACAACTGAGCAATGGAACAGAACGTTTTATCATCCGGAATACCAGCAAACCAATACCATTTGGGAGGTTTTAATAAAATATGCCTGGCACTCCAAACACCATGTTGCGCAAATCATGACTTGTAGAAACAACAATGGATGGAGCTGATTGAATGTAATGAAGCCTATTTATGGAAGCAACTATATTGAACTCCGCATATATCAGTGAACACAAGTATTTCAAGGCCAGAAGGGATGCCTATCTGATGAAGTCAGGAATAAAGGTTGATCCCTATTTTTATGTGGAAGTGCCGCCAAGTGTTACTGCAATGGCATTGACTGCTGACAATCAAGTTATTCTCGTTGAACAGTACCGTCATCCCATTGCTAAAAAAATAATTGAAATTCCGGGAGGCTTTATAGATGAAGGTGAAAATCCAGATGTAGCCATAGAAAGAGAACTGCTCGAAGAAACCGGTTACACTTTTGAACGTATTATTCCGATTGGCATTACAGCTGGAAATCCTGGTGTGATAAACAATTATACTCACCTCTATCTGGCAATTGGAGGAAAGAAAAGCGCTGATCAGCAATTGGATCCGAATGAAGAAATAGATGTATTGTTGAAGCCAATTGATGAAGTAAAAGAGATGTTGCTAAAGAGTGAATTATTGCAAAGCATGCATGCACTTTGTATTTTTCAAGCGCTTTCTCGATTAGATGAACTTTAGAATGCAGATAGCTCAGCAATAATGAAAAAGCTGCCGCAAATCATTACTAGATCTCCATCTTTTAGGTTAGATTTCGCATTTTCAACAGCTTTATTGATATTGTCATAATCTGCCCCGCTTAGTCCAACATCTTCTGCCATTTTTTTGAGCTCAGTACTCGGTAGGGCTCTTTCAATGGCTGCATTGGTGAAATAATAATGTGCATTTTTGGGAAACAATTCAAGTACAGAAGAAACATCTTTGTCTTTCACAAAGCCTAAAATAAAATGCACTTTACTGAAGTCGTAGCTTTTGCTGAGTTGGTTTAATATTTCTTGAATACCTGCTTTGTTATGGGCTACATCTGCTATAATCAGGGGATCTTCGCTCAGGATGTCCCATCTGCCACGCAATCCTGTATTTTTTTTAACTTGCTGAAGCGCCACTTTTTCTCTGCTGGTATCAATTTTAAATCCTAAGTCAATAAGTATTTTTTCTGCAGCCAAAACTGTTTTGAGGTTACTGATTTGGTAATTGCCTGTAAGATCGAGTTTGAAATTTTCAGTTTGACCAGTAGTGACATCTTTTACTTCGCATTCCTGAAAAAACAAATCGCTTTTTGTTGTATTTGCGGTAAACATAAGGTCTGCAAATACGATTGGGGATTTTTTTTCTATGGCTTTTTCCTTGAACAAATTCGATGTTTCAGGATGAGATTCGCCAATAACCACAGGAATGTTTTGTTTTATGATGCCTCCTTTTTCTGAAGCTATAGCATCAAGTGTATTTCCCAAAAATGCCATGTGGTCATAACTAATATTGGTAATGATTGAAAGCAGGGGAGTGATAACGTTCGTGCTGTCGAGCCTTCCGCCCATTCCTGTTTCTATGATAGCAACATCTACCTTGTTTTGGGAAAAATAGTCAAATGCCATGGCAACGGTAAGCTCAAAAAAAGAGGGCTGAATATTTTCTGTAATTTCCTTCGTTCTTTTTGTGAATTCAATGACAAAGGATTCGCTGATTTTTTCTCCATTTATTCTAATTCGCTCTCTGAAATCTTTGAGGTGAGGTGAAGTGTAAAGCCCTGTTTTGTAACCATTTTCCTGAAGTATCGATGCGAGCATATGACTCGTACTACCTTTTCCGTTAGTTCCTGCTATATGAATGGATGGGAATTTGTCATGAGGGTTATCCAAAAAGTTGCACAAGGCAATAGTATTGTCAAGATTGTTTTTATAGGCAGCGCCACCTATTCTTGTAAACATAGGTAATCTTGAATAGAGGTAGTCGATGGTTTCTTGGTAGGTCATGGTAGCTTTAGTAGAAACAGTGTTAATTCACGTCAAAAATGAATTGTACTGTTACTGTTGATTCCTGAGGCGCAGCATTAAATTGAATGTTATGCAGGTATTGATTGATGGCATTGGCATAAGCTTTAGACCGTTCTGTACTTCCTTTGTCAAATCCTACAAAACTTCCCATTCCCGTTGGACTAACCTTGATTATTGCATAAATGGTAGCTCGGTTGAGGTTTCCTTCAAATTTATAACTGGTAACTATTTTTCTGTTTCCTCTAATTACTTTTGGACCTCCTTTGTTGCCGCCTGCTGTGTTTCCGTAAGAGTCTTTCTCTCCATCTGGTACACCATCATCACCGGTTGCATTTTTCTTGTTGCCCTGATAGGTATAGCTATTGTCTGCATCATTATTGCCATTTTTGCCTTTATCGGGTCCATTATAGGTCAACTTGGGTTGTTTGATGCTCTTAACAGGGCTGTTGTTAACACTAGCTGCGTCTTTATCGTTGTTGTCGTCGGGGTTAATGCGGGTATGTTGATTGGATGCTTGGTCTTTGGGTGTAGGTTGTTGAATCAATTGTTCCGAAGATTTTTTTCCTTTTATTAACGGCTGCTCCTGCCCCCATCCTTCAGCATTGTTGCCGAGGTTTATTTCCATTAAATCGGCAATAGGAATTTCCTTAGGGATTTCAGACTTCCATCTGATCAGCAAGAAAAGGATCAATAAAACGACACAAATGATAGCTGTATAAAGCAATGCCTTTTTGTTCTTTTCAGTTTCAAAGGAGTATGTCATGCGGTTTAATTGAGAGTTTAAAATTAAAAGAAATTGCCAGTTCATGTTAATTTTCTGAGGTGATTATTTCACTTTCCTGAAAATTTTAACAAAACTCAAATTTGTTTTTCCATAACGTAATCAATCATGAAAAAACCATTGCCTATATCAATATCTTCTTCTTTAATGATAACAAACCCAAGCTTTTGATAAAATCCAATCGCAATATTATTTCTATTAACGTTCAATCTTATTGAACCATAATCCTCCTTTTTCATTTCTTTTTCGATGTATGCGAGCAAGCTTCTGCCAATTCCGGATTTATGCAGTTCAGGTAACACGTATAATTTATGAAGTTTGATAAACTTATATTCCTTCTGATTATTGAAGGAGAAGGATGCAAATGCTTGTGGTCTTTTCTGCTCATCTGAAGCAAGGATAAACTGATGATTCAGCACTTCCAGTTGATTGGTGAGCGATTCAATAGAATAGATTTGTTCCAGCATGTAATTCAGTTGTTCTGCCGAAATTATTTCAGCATATACTACCGGCCAAATGGCATGTGCGAGTGATGCAACATGATGCAAATTGCTGGTTTGAATTTTTTCAATCCTCATGAAGGAATAATTTACTTCCCAATCAACTTAGGGCCTGAATGCTCTCTGTTATGATTTTGATTTTGGCTTCAGCATCTGCTTTCTTTTTTTGCTCCAATGCTATGACATCAGGTTTTGCATTCTGAATGAACCTTTCGTTTCCCAATTTTTTTTCTACGGAAGTAAGAAAGCCTTGAAAATAAGCCAGTTCTTTTTCCAGACTTTCTTTTTGCCCAGTTTTATCTACCGGCTTTTCAGTTGCAATATAAAAAGTGTCTTTGCCAATTACGACTGTAAAACTATCGCTGATGTTTTCTTGGGTAAATTGAATGGAATCAGCATTGATTTGTTTGGCAAACAGCACTTGTAATTGCTGATAAACTGCATTGTTTTGGGTTTGTATAAACAGCTTGATGGTTTCCTTTGGTTTGATTTGCTGTTTGTTTCTTACATCTCTTATGCCGCTGATGGCTTGCTTAAGTAAATCTCCATTTTGTAAGGCATCTGTTGAAGTTGAGAAATCTGTACCAAATGATTTAATACAGATGTCGTCGTTTCTTTCTGCCAACTGATGGTAAATCTCTTCTGTAACAAATGGCATAAAAGGGTGCAACAATTGCATCAGTGAAGAAAAGAATTCAATTGTTTTAAGGTAGGTGGTTTTTGAAATGGGTTGTTCGAAACCGGGTTTTACCCATTCTAGGTACCAACTGCAGAAGTCGTCCCAAATCAGAGAGTAAATACTTTTCAATGCTTCACTCAGCCTGAATTGTTGCATCATGTTGTTTACTTCTCCACTTGCTTCTTTTAATCTGTTGCTAAACCATTCAACTGCAAATGAAGAATCATTGTCATTGGTGTCGATAACCCTTTGCTCCCACATTTTGATGAGCTTGAGTGCGTTCCACATTTTGTTGTTGAAGTTTCGGCCTTGTTCAAGGGCT
The DNA here is from genome assembly GCA_947461645.1 of Chitinophagaceae bacterium. Taxonomy (GTDB): domain Bacteria; phylum Bacteroidota; class Bacteroidia; order Chitinophagales; family Chitinophagaceae; genus Ferruginibacter. Next base: position 4,356 of record CANHMN010000077.1, read on the forward strand.
GCTTCATCAAAGAGAATATCATTTCCTGCCGGTGAGGCAATCATGATTCCGAAACGTGCAGCATCTGCGCCATATTGATCAATTAGTCCAAGCAAATCGGGAGAATTACCCAGGCTTTTGCTCATTTTTCTTCCTTGTTTATCTCTTACTATTCCGGTGAAATAAACTTCTTTAAATGGAATTTCTTCCATGTACTCCATTCCAGCCATAATCATTCTGGCCACCCAGAAAAAAATGATTTCAGGAGCTGTTACCAAAGTATTGGTAGGGTAGTAGTATTTTACATCGGCATTTCCTGGGTTACTAAAGCCTTTGAAAACTTCAAAGGGCCATAGCCAACTGCTGAACCAGGTATCCAAACAATCTTCATCTTGCTTCAGCTTTGCATTCGAAATGCCGTGTTCTTTTTCAAAGAGGTTGATGGCTTCGGATTCATTTGCAGCAACCACAAATTTTCCATCTTCGTTGTACCATGCAGGTATGCGATGCCCCCACCACAATTGACGGCTGATGCACCAATCTTTGATGTTTTCCATCCAGTGGCGGTAAACATTTCTGAATTTGGGAGGATAAAATTGAATTTCATCTTCCATAACAGCTTTGAGTGCAGGTGTGGCAATTTTTTCCATGCTGAGCCACCATTGTAAACTCAATCTTGGTTCAACCACTACGTCCGTTCTTTCACTGTATCCTACTTCACTGGTATATTCTTCTGTTTTTAAAAGGAAACCTTTTTCTTCAAGTTCGACAGCAATTTTCTTTCTCACTTCAAAACGATCTTGTCCCACATAAATACCTGCAGCTTCGCTGATGGTTCCATTGTCATTAAATACATCAATGACTTCGAGCTGGTGTTTTTGCCCAAGGGCATAGTCGTTAGTATCGTGCGCCGGGGTTACTTTTAGTGCTCCTGTACCAAAATCCATGGTAACATACTCATCAGTAATAATGGGTATTCTTCTGTTGATAAGCGGAACAAAGGCAAATTTGCCATGAAGGTGTTTGTATCTTTCATCGGCGGGGTTTACGCAAATGGCAGTATCACCCATAATGGTTTCAGGCCTAACAGTTGCAATTACAATAGGTTCGTTGCTGCCTTCAATTGCATACTTAAGAAAATATAGTTTTTGTTTGGTTTCTTTTCTGATTACCTCTTCATCGCTTAGCGCGGTGAGGGCTTTAACATCCCAATTGATCATTCTTTTGCCTCTATAAATCAGGCCTTTTTTATGAAGGGAGACAAAGACATTAATTACGGAGTCGTAGTAGTCTTTGTCCATGGTGAAAGTAGTTCTGTCCCAATCAAGACTACATCCCAATTTTTTTAATTGTTGAAGGATGATGCCGCCGTATTTTTCTTTCCATTCCCACGCGTAACTTAAAAATTCATCTCTGGAAAGGGAAGATTTGGTAATGCCTCTTTCGCGCAGCATGCCTACAACTTTTGCTTCAGTGGCAATAGAGGCGTGGTCTGTGCCCGGAACCCAGCATGCATTATAGCCCATCATACGGGCTCTGCGAATAAGAATATCCTGAATGGTGTTGTTGAGACAGTGCCCCATGTGTAAAACTCCAGTAACGTTAGGAGGGGGCATTACTATAGTGTAGGGGGTTCTTTGGTCGGGTTTGCTGTTGAAATATCCTTGTTTCAACCAATGTTGATACCATTTCTGTTCAATGCCTTGCGGCTCGAAGTTTTTCGAAAGTTCCATGTAATCTGATTTTCAGGAAAGCGAAGTTACAAAACCAAGCGCTTTTTAACACAGAAACAAAGGAATAAAACAGATCTAATTATGGGTAAAAGCTGTTTGTTATATCAAAACGATTTTAGGCAGGAATTTCGATGGTAGCATTAATGTTCCTGTCGTTGATAGCATCGCACTGAGGCTTGAGGTTTTCGAAGGAGTCTTTTTTAACTGCGTATTTTCCTTTAAAGTGTATAAGGATAGCGCATTGTTCCGCTTGCTCTTTGGAATGTCCGCAAATTTGGACAAGTGTATCAATTACCCAATCAAAGGTGTTGACATCATCGTTCCAAACAATTAAGCTACAAGGGTCTTCCGTTAGTGTCAAAACATCTGAATCGAAATCTTCCTTGATGAAGGGGTTTGTGCTGTTGTTATTCATACGCGAAGCAAAAATAATACAAACCCTTTGCAAATGGAAGTCAGCTGAAAAGAATCGGCTCAATAAAACTTTTAAAAAAAATTTTGCAGAAAAGAATTTACTCTTATCTTTGCAACCCTATCTAAGGGAGCATAGCTCAGTTGGTTTAGAGCATCTGCCTTACAAGCAGAGGGTCCGCGGTTCGAGCCCGTGTGCTCCCACAAAAAACCTCACTTATTTTAAGTGAGGTTTTTTATTTGCTTTAATTTCGATTTGAGGTATTAGGCGATTCTCTACAATGTAATTGCTGTTCTATAGTTATTTAAATCCAAAACGGTAATATTTTTTAAGTACAACTATTTATTAGTTTGATTGAATAATGCATTTATGAAAAGACTTTTCATTATTTTAATGAGCTTGTTTTTCTTAACGGCTTGCGAAAAAAGCAACGAGCAAATAAATAATGTTTCTGGTACTGTTCCTGTTGAGCCTGATAGCTTGAAAGCCACTGTAATAGGTACCTCTCAAGTAAATTTAATTTGGACTGATAATTCAAGCAATGAATTAGGATATAAAGTACAACGAAAATCCGGGACAACGAATTTTGCAGATATTGCAAGTTTAGATTCGAATGTATCTGTTTTCAATGACACAGGATTGACCTCAAATACAGATTATACTTACCGTGTGTATGCTTTCAATAGTTATGGAAATTCTTCATATTCAAACGAACAGTTAATTACAACAGGAGTGCCGGGAACAAATATTTCCTCTGTTACCATTTGTAATCAAACTTGGAGTTCACAGAATTTAAATGTTAGTCATTATAGGAATGGAGATGTTATTCCTCAGGTTACGGATGATAATGAATGGTCTGCTTTAACAACAGGAGCTTGGTGTTGGTACAATAATGATAGTGCTGGTTATGGGGCTAGATATGGTAAATTGTATAATTTTTATGCAGTGAAAGATTCTAGGGGACTAGCTCCCGAAGGTTGGCATGTAGCCAGTGATTCGGAATGGTCTGTTCTCGATAATTGTATAGGTGGATCGTTAATATCTGGCGGTGCGTTGAAAGAGGCTGGACTTACTCACTGGAGATCTCCAAATGCAGGTGCAACAAATAGCAGTGGTTTTTC
>CANHMN010000078.1 GCA_947461645.1 Chitinophagaceae bacterium
CTACAAGCCTTACTTCTGGAACCTTTATCATGTAGTTGGTTCTGTGCTCTTGTTGTTGTTCTTTTTTGAACCTGGGATTGAAAGCCCCTCTGGGGGGTCTGGGTGGAAATGCCATTTATTAGTTTTGGTTTACAATTGGTTTGTTACTTGCAAATGTATAAACAATTTACATTATTCTCCTCTCCTTTCTGCAATTTCTGAAGTTATTTCAGCTACAAAATCATCAATAGATTTTGAGCCCAAATCCCCTTTACCTTGTCTTCTTACAGATACCTGTTGCTCCTGTTGCTCTTTTTCGCCAATAATTAGCATATACGGCACTTTCAACAACTCGGTATCCCTGATTTTCTTTCCGATTTTTTCACTTCGGTCATCAACCTCTACACGAATATTCGCTTTTTTCAACTTTTTAATTACCTCTTGAGCGTATGGAAGGAACTTATCGCTTATGGGTAAGACTTTTACCTGCAAGGGTGCTATCCAGGTTGGGAATTTTCCTGCATAATGCTCCAGCAAAAATCCTATGAATCTTTCATGTGTACCCAGTGGCGCACGGTGAATGATTAATGGAACTTCAGCAGTATTGTTCTGCGTGGTGTACGACAATTTGAATTTGTTGCCACTATTGAAATCCACCTGATTGGTAGCAAGCGTAAATTCCCTGCCAATGGCACTCCAAATCTGCACATCAATTTTAGGGCCGTAAAAAGCGGCTTCATCTTGTACCTCAATAAAAGGAATTTCTGAATCGATTAATACCTGGCGTACCATTGCTTCAGTTTGTTGCCAAAGCGCAGGCTCATTGATGTATTTCTGTCCGAGTTTTTTCGGATCGTGAAGACTGAGTCTCATCACATATTTATCGACACCAAAAATCTTGAAGTATTTCAGGTACATTTGATTTACTGCCCTGAATTCATCTGCAAACTGATCCTTGCTGCAATAGATATGCGCATCATTCATGTGCAAACATCTCACCCTCATCAATCCAAAAAGTTCACCGCTTTGCTCATAACGATAACAAGTACCATATTCAGCAATACGGTAAGGAAGATCTTTGTAGCTTTTGGGTTCTGCATCATACACTTTGTGGTGATGCGGGCAGTTCATCGCTCTTAAATAATATTTGGTGCCATCAAGCTCCATTGGAGGAAACATACTGTCGGCGTAATAAGGCAAATGCCCGCTGGTAAGGTACATGCTTTCTTTGGCCAAATGTGGCGTGACCACTCGCTTGTAGCCGGCTTCATTTTCAGTTTCTTTCGCCAGTCTTTCAAGTTCTTCTATGATAATCCCACCATTTGGAAGCCATAACGGTAAGCCCTGACCGACATCATCGTCCATCGTAAAAATCGACAACTCCTTTCCTAATTTTCTATGGTCTCGCTTCTTAGCTTCCTCTAGCATAAGAAGGTATTCGTCAAGCTCTTTTTGATTAGGGAAGGTTACACCATAAATTCTGGTGAGCTGCTTGTTTTTCTCATCTCCTTTCCAATAAGCACCCGCCACACTTGTTAGTTTGATGGCCTTAATAATTCCTGTGGATGGGATATGCGGCCCGCGACACAAGTCGGTAAAACTTCCCTGTGTATAAAAACTAATTTCTCCGTCATTCAAATTTTGCAACAAATCCAACTTGTACTCATCACCCTTTTGCGAAAAATATTGCACTGCCTCATCTTTTGGCATAGCTTTTCTAACATAAGGATTGTTTTGCTTGGCATAATCATTCATCTTTTTTTCCAACACAGCAAGATCATCCTCAGACATTTTGTTTTCTCCTAGATCTATGTCGTAGTAAAATCCTTTATCTATAGCCGGACCTACCCAAAACTTAGCATGCGGGAAGCAATCCTGAACTGCCTCAGCCATAAGGTGAGCAGAAGAATGCCAAAAAGTAGATTTTCCTTCAGCATCATCCCATGTATGTAATTTGAAAGTAGCGTCCCCATCTATAGACTTGGAGAGATCAACTGTTTCACCATTTACTGATGCCACGAGCACTTTTCTTGCCAATCCTTCACTGATGGATTTGGCTATTTCCATACCTGTAACGCCTTGTTGGTATTCCCTCACTGAGCCATCTGGCAATGTAATTTTAATCATGTTTTATAAATCGGATTTGTATTTTTGATGAATTCAGCTTCAAATTTAACGAAGTCTTTGCGAAATGAATAAGGTTAAAACAACTTTTGACATGGATTTAGATATTATTTTTGCATGACTCAAAATTCGGTTCCACTATGATTATTCGCTATACCTTTTGCTTTTCCATTATAATTTGCCTTGGTTTGTATGCAACTGGCCAAGAATTCAGACAATCAGCTCTGAGTGTAAGCAGCAGCAAAAGCGCCAACGGAAACGATACCAAATTAGCTGAAAAATCTAACACCCAACCCGATTTTTCTGGTCAGTGGAAAGGAGAGTTTACCGACAACAGCGATCCTAACTTAAAATTCAGCAGCGACAAATGTGAATATGTTGTTGAGTTGGAGGTTAATGGAAACAAAATTTACGGCAGCACTTACACTTATTTCACAGAAAACGGAAAAAGATACTATACCATTTGCAGGCTTGAAGGAAAAATTAAGGCGAACCAAAAATATATTGAAATTGAAGAAACTGAACGCACCAAAACAAACATCCCTTTAGAAGTCAACAACTGCTTACAAATACACAAACTAACCTATTACAAAAAAGGAAACATTGAAACCCTTGAAGGAAATTGGATTCCTGTTCCCAAACAACCTGGAAATTGTGGCTTTGGAACAACCAAACTAACCAGAAGATCTTTGGAAAATTCTTTTCCGGGTATCATCAGCAGAAATGAAAAAAATACTGATAATCCTAAATCAACGAACAAGGAAATAAGCAAGAACACAAAAAAGGAAAATCCCACAAAAATTAAACCTGAAGAGAAAGAAATAACTTCTTCTTCAAGTAATACTTCTACGAAACAAGAAAACACCAATGCAACTTCATCAAACACGAATGTTGACAAAAAAGAAGAATCGCCTACAGACGATATCTCCAAATTGGAAAAAAGAAAAAACAAAGTTCTAAAAACCATTGAGGTAGAAACTGATATTATCAATATCGACCTATACGATAATGGTGAAGTTGATGGCGACAGTATCTCACTTTTCTACAACAATAAATTACTCTTGTCCACCAAAAAACTAACGACAAAAGCCATTCACCTCAGCCTTGACATTGACAACCAAAGCGATGTAAATGAATTGGTAATGTTCGCCGAAAACTTGGGCAGCATCCCCCCAAACACAGCCTTGATGATAGTAACGGACGGGCCTAACCGATATGAAGTTCGCATCACCTCAGACCTTGAAAAGAGTGGCGTTATCAGGTTTATTCACAAACCCAACAGCTCGAAAAACTAATTTCCATGCCAACGGAAAGACCTGTCATTAAGGTTCCCAAAGAAAAATTAGATTGGGCTTTTGAAATCATTACTTTTTCCTGCCTCGTTTGGGTATGGTTTTATTGTTTTATTTCCTACTCCACCTTGCCCGATAATATACCAGTACATTACAACGAATTAGGCTTCCCGAATGGCTACGGTTCTAAGGATACCATTTGGCTTATCCCTGGTATTGTTACAATTGTTGTTGTTGGACTTTACTTTCTGAACAAATATCCACATCTCTTCAATTACGGAGTAAACATTACAGAAGAGAACGCACTAAGACAATATAGGCTATCCAACAGATTATTGAGGGTAATAAGTATGAACATAGCTGCCTTGTTCAGCTACATTGTTTACAAAGAAGTGGACGGAGCAACGACGGGATATTCGCAATTAGACTGGTGGTTCATTCCGCTGCTTTTAGCTTCACTTATCACACCAACCATTTGGACCATTATCAGCTCATCTAAGAAATAACAACCCTTTTTTAAAACTTGAAATTCCAGGTTACAGATGGAATAACCGGAAACAAAGAAACCTGCTTTGCTTGAATTTTAAGTGAGCCATCTGTAACGTTTCCCTCTTGAGCATAGTAGATGAAGTAAGGATTTTGTCTGCTGTAAGCATTGTATACACTGAAAACCCACTCTGATTTCCAGTTTCTGTTTTCATTTTTTCTTGGCGTTAGCGTTGCGCTGAAATCTAATCTATGGTAAGAAGGAAGCCTGTATTGGTTGATTCTGCTGTATTCTTGTGTAAGCACTCCGTTCACGAAATAAAAACGCTGAGGCAAGGTTGCCGCATTTCCGGTTCCATAAACAAAGCTTGCGGAAAATTTCCATCTTTTGCTGTGATTGTAAATGCCAACCACGCTCAAATCATGTCGACGATCATATTTGGCAGGATATTTTTCACCGAAATTCAAATCAGCAAATTTTCTCCAGGTCCAACTCAAGGTGTAACCCACCCAGCCTGTAAAACGTCCTTTTACTTTATTGATAAACAATTCTGTTCCGTAGCTCCACCCTCTTCCAAATACAAAAGAATTTTCAGTATCATCCAACGAATTAGGCGTGTATCCTTCCATGTATTCAATTTGGTTTTGCATGTCTTTGTAATAACATTCAATGGAAGTTTCAAATTTATTGTTGCTGAAGTTTTTGAACAGCCCCATTGCATACAACCAACTCAATTGAGGCTTTACTTTGTAAGTGCTTGGAACCCAAATGTCTGTTGGTAAAGTAGTACCGGAGTTGCTTACCAAATGAATATATTGAAGGTTTCGAGTTACAGATGCTTTTATAGAAGTTTGTTCATCAAGCGAATAACGAATGGTAGCCCTTGGTTCAAAACCGCCATAGGTTTTCACAGATTGTCCTGATGAAAAAACAGTACTGTCAATTCTGTTTCCATTTTCATCGTTGTTGTAAATTTTGTAAGGCCCTGTCTGCTGAAAAATACTGTACCTCAACCCTGCACCCAATTGAATCTTATTGGAAATTTCCCAATCATCCTGAATATACAATGCACCTTCGTTGGCATATTTCACCTGTGCATTTTGCGGATTAAATTGAACGGAATCCTGACTGCCGCTAACTACAGAAGGCGTAAACCTGTGAAAAGTATAAAGGGCACCAAATTTTATTTTGTGCTTTGCGTAGGGATAATAGTCGAAGTCCTGCTTTAGTGTCAAATCCCTAATGCCTGAAGCCAACATCACATCTAGGTTGTTTTGTTTTGCTTTGAAGGCGAAGTTGTAATCATTATAAACCCCAGTGGTATTGGCGAATAATTTTTTGTTGAATACATGATTCCATCTGATGGTTCCGGTTGCATTGCCCCAAGGTATGTTTACATCCAAACTTTGTCTTGCATTTACAAAATCAAAAACATCCCTGCCAAAATAACCACTGATGTACAAACGATCTTTTTCGGAAAATTTGTAATTCATTTTAGCATTCAAATCGTAAAAGTAATACCCTGATCCGCTGAAGGCGCTTGTTGAAGGAATAAAAGGTTTGGTAAGAGCATCGATATACGTTCTTCTTGCCGAAACGATGAAAGAAGCTTTATCCTTTTTCAAAGGCCCCTGAATGGAAAATCGCGAAGCAATCAAACCTATACCACCATCAACCTGATAGCGTTGATTGTTGCCTTCTTTCATGGAGACATCAAGTACACTCGACAATCTGCCGCCATATTGCGCAGGCATTCCTCCTTTGATAAGGGATACATTTTTAATGGCATCTGCGTTAAAAACAGAAAAGAAACCAAACAAATGACCTGTGTTGTAAACAACAGCATCGTCAAGCATAATCAGGTTCTGATCTGGTCCTCCGCCACGAACATAAATTCCTGCACTACCCTCACCTGCGTTTCTTACACCGGGTAGGAACTGTACCACTTTCAACAAATCCACTTCACCTAAAAAGGCAGGTACTGATCGGATTTGCTCAATAGGTAATGCAATTTTTCCCATTTGCGCCGACTTAATGTTGTTGTCGCGCTTTCTTGAGGTAACAACAACCTCCTCTGATAAAGCTACACCTGACTTAAGATTGATATTGATGGAAGTATCTCCATTTAAATTAAGCTTGAACTGCTCGGACTGATAACCAACAAAAGAAACCACAAAGTTATATTCCCCCTTGTCTAGCGTTATGGAATAATAACCAAAATTATTGCTGTTAATACCCTTGGAGTTCGACCTAAACGTGATAGTGGCACCAATTAATGTCTCTCCCGTGTTGGCGTCTTTGATGTACCCATTGATGGTATAACGATCCACCGAAGATTTCTTTCGGCTATCCTGAGAGAAAGCAGATGGCCTAAACAGAAATAGAAACCCAAAAAACAAAAGGAAGAAAGACTTTGTGGACATAATATTGTATTGGATGAAAATTTATTTCACCGTCAAAGAATCCTTGATTTCTCCACAATGAAGCATCGAGGATTTGTAAACCGGATGGTTATTACCGAGATAAGGATTGACAATTTCAGGGTGATTACTGATCCAATTGGCAGGAATTTCATCTTCGAAAGCCATTGGACAATTTTGCAGATAAACCGTACCACCTTCATATTGGATTGAAGAGAAAAAAGCAGGATACATCACGTCCGTAAGGTTTTTAAAACACTTGCGCATTTCCTGTAGGTCTGATTGTTTTTGCAATTCCTGCAAATTGAATTGCATATCGGAAATGGTTGACATCACCGTTAAGAAAACAGCAGCAGTATCCTTCTTTAACTCCACCGTGTCGATAGTACTCAAGAATTGCGTAAGTTTTGCAGAAGATGCCTTTACTTTAACAGAATCTGCATTAACCAGACCATCACTTATGGAAAGGTAAGCATTCAATATGCTGTCAATCGATTGGTTAAAAGCTTCAGAATGTTTTTTCAAGGATAAGGATTGCGCTTTTTCTTCGGGTTCAACACCTGACTTGTTGTCTGAAAGCAGCAGGTAAACCGCATAGAGGGAAACAACTGCCGCAAAGATGTAAATTCCTTTTCTCATTTGATTTTTGGTGCAAAATTAAGCTTAATAACAACGATTGGGGCAAGAAAAAGTTCAATTGATTGGTGCATTTCTGATTAAACAACCAACCATAGGCCTAAAGAGGCTATTTTTGCAAAAAAATCAACTCTTTTATACATGCTTTTAGGACTGCAAAATGTAACATTTGAATTTGGCGCCAGAACCATTGTTGAGGATGCTACCTGGCATATTCAGCCAAATGAACGCATTGGATTGATAGGCTACAACGGAACAGGAAAATCAACCTTGCTGAAGGTGTTTACCGGACAATATGCACCTGCTCGTGGAACCGTAGAAAAAGGTAGAGAAACTACCATAGGGTTTTTACATCAGGACCTTCTTGGCTTTGATACAGAGGATTCCATTCTTGGAGTGGCAATGGGTGCATTTGAAAGAGTAAGACAATTGGAGAAAGAACTTGAAGTTATAGGAGAAGAACTCGCTCAAACAGGCGATGAACAACTTGCCATAAAATACGCCGATCTCTTGCATGAGATGGATGTACTTGACGGATACAGCATTGAACACCGCACAGAAGAAATTTTACAGGGACTTGGTTTTACGAATGATGAACTTAAAAAACCC
>CANHMN010000079.1 GCA_947461645.1 Chitinophagaceae bacterium
GTTTACAAAAAAACTGCTGTCTGTCCCTTTCCATCTTGGATTTTGGGTGAAAATACTGTCGCTAAATGTTTCATTTAATTGCGTAAAAGCGTTGTGAAACAACAGAAGAAAAGAAAGGGAGAAAAGTAAAGATGCTTTCATTAGATTGGGTTAATGGTACTTGTAAAATCTGCTCAAAAGGCGAAAATAGATACTTGGAAAGCGCAGTTTTGTTATTTGCTATTGTAAAAGAACTTACACATTTACTATCGACTAAAAGGCGTTTATTAGTTAGCATCTAATTTTTAGGCAAAGCATCAAATGCAACAGCCAATATGAATGGTAAAGCATTATTTTTGGGAACTTAAATTCATCAGGCTTATGAAAGTTGCTGTTGTAGGTGCGACGGGATTGGTTGGCACAAAAATGTTGCAAGTTCTTGCAGAAAGAAAATTTCCGGTTACGGAACTTATACCCGTTGCCTCCGAAAAGTCTATAGGCAAGAAAATTGTTTTCAATGAAACAGCATATACTATTGTAGGTATGCAGGATGCCATAGATGCCAAGCCTGCCGTGGCTTTGTTTTCGGCAGGGGGAAGCACTTCTCTAGAATGGGCACCAAAATTTGCGGAAGCAGGCATCACCGTTATAGACAATTCCAGTGCATGGCGAATGGATGCTACTAAAAAGTTGGTGGTGCCGGAGGTGAACGAAGAAGTATTAACCGCCAATGATAAGATTATTGCCAATCCAAACTGTTCAACCATACAATTGGTGGTAGTGTTAAAACCGCTTCACGATAAATATAAAATCAAAAGAGTGGTAGTGAGCACCTATCAAAGTGTTACAGGTACAGGAGTTAAGGCTGTAGAACAATTAATGAACGAAAGAAAAGGCATAAAGGGCGAAATGGCCTACAAATACCCTATTGATTTAAATGCGATTCCTCACATAGATGTATTTCTGGAGAATGGTTACACGAAAGAAGAAATGAAAATGACCAACGAAACCAAAAAGATCATGGGAGATGAAAGTATTTTGCTTACGGCAACATGTGTTCGGATTCCAACCATTGGTGGCCACAGCGAATCTGTGAATATTGAATTTGAAAAAGATTTTGATTTGAAGGAGGTCAGAGAGATTTTATCAAATGCACCTGGAGTAGTTTTGCAAGACGATACAGATAATTTTATTTACCCTATGCCATTGCATGCGCACGATAAAGATGAAATATTTGTAGGCCGAATTCGTAGAGATGAGACGCAACCCAACACGCTCAACTGCTGGATTGTAAGTGATAACTTAAGAAAGGGGGCTGCCACCAATGCGGTTCAAATTGCAGAAGCATTGATGAAGAAAGGTTTTGTGCTGTAATGCTTGATTAATTTATGTGAAAGCCGGAATTCATTCAATACTAAATAAAAAAGCGTCGAAAATTCGACGCTTTTTTATTCGTTTTACACACTCTTGTAAAAGAGGGGTAAACAAGTATTTTTTGAATTAGAACTTGTAGTTCAAACCAAATGAAATAGAGTTTAAGTTTAAGTCAACTCCCAAAACGCTATTTGATTTAGCACCTGCTACATCAGCTTTTGAAGTGCTGTAAGAAATGCTTCCCAAAGTAGCTTGAACAGATACTCTCTCAGACATAAAATAGTTTACGCCTGGAGCGAAATGAAAGCTGAATGAGTTGTTCTTTAGTTTAGCAATTTTATCGTTGGTAGTTGCATAGCTAACACCTACTTGGTTGAAGATTGAAAAAGCCTTAGCTGGTGTGTAGTAGTAGCGTGCGAAAGCGCCCAACTCTACCATATCATTGTCTTCAGTAGTTACGGTTCCGGCTTTGGTTGTTCCTGCACCGTATCCGAAGTTAACGCCCAAAGCAACTTTATCAGTTAAAAAGTATCCTACGCTTGGAGCGATTTTGAAATCTGTAGATTTGGTATCGTTACCATCATCAGTTGTTGAGAAGGCAAGTGCGCCTGTAACTACGATATTCTCTTTTGCAAAACCTACGCTGCTTTTTTGAGCAAATGCACCCATTAGGGTTGTAGATAAAATAAGTATAAGTGCTGTTTTTTTCATGTTCTTTATTTTTAATTTAGTTTGATAAAAATTATTTTCCTCTAAGAATTACACCAAAAGAAAGGTTAGTTGCATCAAAACCCAAAACAAAATTGTTAACTCTTGAAGAGTTGTCAAATTCGGTCTTTGATGTAGTATAACCAACGTTACCGAAGAATGCTTCAAATGCCAAGCGATTGGTTACAAAGTAAGAAACCCCTGGAGAGAAAATCAAACTTCCGCCATGGTTTAGTTGACCCGCTTCGTTCTGTGTTCTGAAGTATTGGAATGTACCTTTTGTCAAAAAGGAGAAGGCGTTGGTTGGGGTAGAGTAGTACCTTGCGAAAACACCCGCTGAAAAGTTATCAGCGATTTTTCCATCGGTACCAAAACCGAAGTCAACACCAACGGCAACCTTTTTGGAGTACATTTCACCAAAACTAAGATTGAACTGATGGTTAAGAAAATCCTTGTCCGTGGTGTTGTAATTAACAACACTGGATCTTGCGGAAAAAATGAAATCATCTTTCGACAAGCCACTTATTTGTGCATGAGACACAAGGGGGATGACGAAAAATAGCGAAACGATAAGTTTTTTAATCATATTTTTCTAAATTTTTAACAAATATAGTGAATATTTTGCTAAATCAGCTTTTTATGAATTTTTTTAATTGTAATAGAATTCGTAAATAAACGCGAAGTGGGAACTTGAATAAAGAAAATACAGATGAGGTCTGCATTAATGTTTAGAAAATTGTTTTAAGAGTGTATTTAGCTAATTGTCCAGGTTTCATTGCCTCTCAGCAATTTATTTAAATCGCCCTTTCCTTTGTTCAAGATAATTTCTTCCAATTGCATGGTCATCACATCTTCATAGCAAGCTCTTTCGGTTTGATAAAAAACTCCGAAAGGCCTCGGAAGGTGTCCTTGTATAGAAGGATCATCAAACATTCTCACTAATATTTGCGCCTTATAAAAATCACGTTCGTCATGAATCCACAAATCATCCATAGCAACCCCTTCTTTTAGTTCAACAACAACCGGTTTAAATCCGTCAAGTTTTATTCCCTTTTGCTGTTGCGAACCGAATACCAATGGTTTTCCCTGTTCTAGAAAGATAACCTCTTCTGCCTTCGTACCTTTCTCTGTAAATATTTCAAAAGCACCATCGTTGAAGATGTTGCAATTCTGATAAATTTCTAAAAAGGATGTTCCCCTGTGTTCATTAGCTCTCAACAACATAGACTGCATGTGCTTGGGGTCTCTGTCCATAGAACGTGCGATAAAGCTTGCGTCTGCGCCCATTGCCAAAGCAAGTGGATTGAAGGGATGATCGATGCTTCCAAAAGGAGTGCTCTTTGTAACCTTGTGTTCTTCTGATGTTGGGGAATACTGCCCTTTGGTTAATCCGTAAATCTGATTGTTGAACAGCAATATATTTACGTCAAAATTTCTTCTCAGCAAATGAATGGTATGGTTGCCACCAATACTCAATCCGTCGCCATCACCGGTAACAATCCAAACACTCAAATCCGGACGAGCGGCTTTTAGTCCACTTGCTACTGCGGTTGCCCTGCCATGAATGCTGTGCATTCCATACGTGTTCATGTAATAGGGAAAGCGGCTGCTGCAACCAATGCCTGATACAATTACAATGTTTTCGCGGGGAATGCCAAGGGTTGGCATAACTTTTTGTACTTGTGCCAATATGGAATAATCTCCACAACCAGGACACCAGCGAACTTCTTGGTCGGTTGCAAAATCTTTGGCAGTAAGCTGTGCGATTTCAGACATTCTTAGTAGGTTTTAAGCAAAGTTAGCCTTAATTGGCCTAAGATTCAACAGCGAAAGCGCCGTAATTTGGTTGACAGATAAAAAGCATTAACGCTCTTTTAGCCTTTTCATGTATTTGAATGAAAGCGTTTCGTCATACGTTGGAAAAAGCCGTGATTTGTAGTGAAACAACACAGCTTTATTTAACTGTTCGTCAGATTTGATTATCCTGCTTGAGAAAGATTCATCGAGCGGAAGAATGCTAAGTTCATCGCTTTCATATTTTAGTTCGGCGATGTAAAATTTGTTTTCAAAAGAGATATTCAGAAATTGGCGATTGGCTAGATAGCTGATGTAGGCTGATCCAACGATAGTATCCTGGGTCTCATTTTTCTTTTTCTCCTTCTTCTGAAAAGCGCCCCAGACAAAATAGTCATACTCGTTGTCATTTTTCTTTGAAAGTCTAATGTTTACTACTCTATAGTTTCCCATCTCATCAACAACATCTCCCTGCCAACTGCCAAGAATAGATTCGTTGATGTGGTTTTGGGGAGAGGCATCTAATTTAAACGGCGAATAATAAGGACAGGCTTGTAGAAACGGCGTCAACAGAAAAAGCAAACAAGTTCGATACGTATAAAAAAGGGTATATAAGGAAGCTCTTGTTTTCATTGAAAACAAAAATATAACAAAAATTATTTTCTTGTCGATTTATATCTCTTGAGCGGAATTGAGTGTTTTCCAAAGCAAGTCTTTCAATTGTTGTAATTGAAATCCGGTAGCAGAGGAAATAAATATATGGGGGATGTTTTTGGGCATTTCTGCTGCTATGGCCGTTTTTAATTCATCATCAAGCATATCGGATTTGCTGATGGCAATTACAAAATCTTTTTGAAGCATATCTGGGTTGTACTTTTCCAACTCTGCTCTTAATATTTCAAATTCCTTGCGATGGTCTTTGCTATCCGCGGGTATTAAAAAGAGCAAAGCTGAATTTCTTTCAATATGCCTCAAAAACCGATGTCCCAATCCCTTTCCTTCTGCAGCGCCTTCAATTATTCCGGGCAAATCTGCCATACAAAAACTCCTGGAATCTCTGTATTCAACCATACCCAACTGTGGTACTAATGTAGTAAAGGCATAATCAGCCACTTTGGGTTTGGCTGCCGTAATGCTGGATAGCAGCGTAGATTTTCCTGCGTTGGGAAATCCAACCAATCCCACATCTGCCAAAACTTTAAGCTCCAATATCTTTATGCCTTCATGGCCATCTTCGCCGGGTTGAGCATATTCTGGAGCCTGATTGGTTGCTGTTTTAAAATGACTGTTGCCCAAACCACCGCGTCCGCCTCTCAACAAAATAATTTCCTGACCATCCTCCAATATTTCAGCTTCTAGTTTGCCGGAATCCTCGTCAATTGCAATAGTACCCAAAGGAACTTCTATGATGATGTCTTTTCCGTTTCTTCCGGTGGAATTGTTTCCACCTCCATTCTCGCCATCTTCAGCCAAAATGTTTTTGAAATACCTCAAATGAAGCAAGGTCCACAATTGTTTATTCCCTTTTAAAATAATATGTGCTCCCCGTCCACCATCACCGCCATCGGGGCCGCCTTTGGCAGTAAGTTTATTGCGGAGAAAATGCTTGCTTCCTGCTCCGCCATGCCCGCTTCTGCAAAATATTTTAATCTGATCTACAAAATTTGACTTCTCCATCGTTTTTCAAAGGTAACAAAGAGGAGGTGGAATGGGATAAGGCTTCGCAATTTAATTTTATACTATACGCGAATCTCTTAAAAAGCATATGTATATTTCATTGTTTCTTTAGTACTTTTGCCGACAAATTTTTTCTTTTGAAGATTTTAGTGCTCTCGCCTGCTCCAAACAATATATCGCCTAGTCAAAGATTCAGGTTTGAGCATTTTATTGGAAAAAAAAATAACCAGGATATTGAATTTGTTCAAAAGCCTTTTTTCAATCTGGCCACCTGGAAAGTTCTTCACCAGCAAAAAAACTATTTTCAGAAGTCATTTGGCATACTCATTGGGATCATCAAACGATTTTTGCTGCTTTTTACCGTTTTCAAATACGATTTTGTTTTCATTCACAGAGAGGCTGCCCCTGTAGGCCCTCCGATTTTAGAGTGGGTTATTGCTAAGGTTTTTAGAAAAAAAATTATCTATGATTTTGATGATGCTATTTGGATCAGCACCTCTTCTGCTGCTAACCCAACTGCAGCCAAAATAAAATCTACCTGGAAGGTAAAAAAGATTTGTTCTTACAGTAAAATCATATCTGTTGGAAATGAATTTCTGGCCGACTATGCCAAACAATTCAATAACGATGTACGCATAATACCAACGGTTGTTGACACCAACCTTATACACAACCGCTTAAAAAACCATCAGGACCAACCGCTTACTATAGGTTGGACCGGAACCTTCACCAACTTTTACAATTTGGATATGGTGGTAGGGGTAGTCAATGAGCTGAAAAAAAAGTACGCCTTTCGCTTTTTGATTATTGCAGACAAAGACCCGCAATTACAGGGCATCAATTATGATTTTAAAAAGTGGGACATCAATACTGAAATAGACGATCTTATTCAAATTCATATCGGAATCATGCCCTTGAAAAATACCGAAATTGAGCAAGGAAAATGTGCTTTTAAGGCTATTCAATACATGAGTTTGGGCATTCCGCCCGTAGTTAGTCCTGTTGGAGCCAATAAAAAACTGGTTACAGATTGCGCCAATGGATTCTTAGTTGAAAGCGAAGAGGATTGGTACAATAAACTTGAAGTGTTAATCAGCAACGCCGATACGCGTGTTCAAATTGGCAACAACGCCAGAAATAGAATTGTTTCCAACTACTCCGTTCAGGCTGTTGAAAAAAGTTTCTTCCAATTGTTCGCGCAGTAATTGATTTTTTCTTTTGTTACATGACCAATCTTATCCCTATTTTTCCGCTACCGCTTGTTGCCTATCCCGACGAGAAACTCAACCTTCACATTTTTGAACCACGCTATAAGCAGCTCATTAAGGAATGCGAAGCCCAACAAAAACCTTTTGGCATCATTCCCGTAATCAACAACAAGTTATCGGAAGTTGGAACACTTATGCAATTGACCGAAATAAGCAAAGTGTATGAAGATGGTAAAATGGATATTAAAACAAAAGGGTTGCAGGTCTTTAAAGTCTTGGACATCATTAAAGAACTTCCCGAAAAACTTTACTCCGCCGCTATTGTTACCTATCCGGTTAATCAAAGAGAAGGCATTCCTTCTTTGATGAATGCGATTGTAAAAAACATAAAAAAAATGCACGAGCTGATTTCGGCGCATAAAAAATTTGACAAACCCGATGATCAATTGTGCAGCTATGACATCGCACACCATGTAGGATTGTCAATTGAGGAGGAATATTGCTTATTGGAATATACACATGAAGTTCATCGACAAGAGTTCTTGAGAAGACACCTCAAAGAAACCATGAAAGTGCTCGAAAAGATGGACGCCCTTAAAAAAAGAATTCAACTCAATGGTTATTATAAAAACATCGGCGGATACCCGATTGGTTAACGTTAAGTAGCTTACTTACAACTGTTCAAAAAGTCTTTAATTCCCATTGTTATTTTTTCGGCTATTCTTTTCCGATAGTTGTCGTCCAATATTTTCATCTCTTCTTCGGGATTGCTCAAAAACAACGTCTCTACCAA
>CANHMN010000080.1 GCA_947461645.1 Chitinophagaceae bacterium
AATGACACCTTGTTCAATGTGTGTTTTTTCATTCATCATCATGACAGAACCTTTTCCAAAGTCTTTGTCAATTTTGTCCATCGTAAGCTTTAATGCTTTTAGTTTTTCTGCGTTGCTCATAATTTTCTGTTTTAGTGGTGTATCTGATATCGTTTACAAAAATAGAAAACCAAAGTTAAGGGAATGATTTTAAACAAACTAATTAATTTAGCATTAATTGCTAAATATTTTAACCGACAAAAAGGAAGAAAAAACTGGGATTTTGGGGAGTTATTTCTTTTACAGGTTTAAAAAACGGCCAATTAACGGCCCTTGATTATCTCTTGCAATACAGATTCCTGTATGATTACCGGATACTTTTTTCTTAGCGACTCCAGCCATTTTTTTTCTACCTCCGACTGGTAATCATTCGTTATTAAAGCCCTTGCCTCTTCAAAACTTCTTTGTTCGCCTGCCTCGTGAAGATCATAATACCTCACAAAACTTGCCGAGCCATCGGCATTAACAGTTACCTCCGAAAAGCTGTTTGTACGCGCATCAGTTCCGTTGGTCAATTGAGCCAGTTCTATGCGCAGACTATCACCCTGAACATCACCGGGCCTTGCTTCCATCAACTCTATCCAAGATTTGCCAGCTTTAAGCTGATCTATCGTTTCTTTAGCAATATCCGAAGTTGCACAATTCATCATCAATACATCCGCGCTGGCTCCCCATTTGTATTTTGATTTATTTCTGTTGTAATAATCTTCGAGTCCTGCCGTATCTGTACCAGCTTTTGACCACACTTCTTTTTCCATCACTTCAAAAAGCATGTTTCCCTCTTTGAACTCCTGTATCTGATAAGCAAATTCGGGACTGAAATCTTCCAGGTGCTTTTTATAATATTCCAAAATGCTTGCGTTGAGGAAGTTGTTCCAAATTTCATCATTGCTTTCTCCTCTGTATACTTCCGAATTGGCCTTAAACTCTCTGATGTACTCCAGCCATTTTTTACCGTTGACTGTGTTTTTCGCAAAACTGAATAAGGTCTTGTTGCTGATGGGTAATTTTTCGGTCAAATTGGATTCGGGATTAACCATTACGCTGTCTGCATATTTCATCAAATCTAACTTCACTATTTTAGCATTCATTTTGAAGCCAACCTTTGCTTCAATCTCTTTGGCAAAACGATCTTTCGCCGTTTTTATCCTGTTGTCCTTCATCAGTTTGTTTTTCAACTCATACTGCAGCGCCTCGTCGGTTGAGGAAGATGGCGTTGGGGTAAAGCCAAGCCTTTTTACAATATGATAGCCAAATGAAGTGGCGAAGGGTTCCGAAACATCACCATCCTTGAGCAGCTTGAGCACTTCTTTCTCAAAAGCATAGTTGTATTTACCGGTTCCGAATTCTGGCAGTTCACCACCATTCAAATAGGTAAGCTTGTCCTCGCTTACATTTCTGGCCAAGGTGGCAAAATCGACGCCGTTGTTCAGCAATCCATAAACGGAATCTGCAAGTTGTTTGGCGTTTGCTTTTGACTTGTCGTCAGGATTAGGCGGAAAAGTAAACAACAGTTGCGCCACTTTCCATTTGCCGGCTGCAGGTCTTTTATCAATTACCTTGAAAATATGCCAAGCGCTTTTGGTTCTTATTAAGCCTGAGGTTTCACCAACCTTCGTTTCGTAAACTGCAGTTTCAAATTTGTACGGCAAAGTGAATACGGTGATGAATCCCAGGTCATTAAACTTAACAGCATCAGGCACAACGGCATTGCTGTTTTTTTTCAGCTCCTCGCCAAATCCTTTTATGGTTTGGTATTTTTTCAGCGTGTCTTCAGGCGAAAGTCCGGCTTCTACCGGAAGAGAATAATGGTAAGCCCTGATGTCTGTTTGGCTTCTGGTAAAGGCCTCATTCATAAGTGAGTTGAAAGCTCGCTCGTCATTCACATAATTTTCCTCTATTTCTCTTCTAAAATTACTGAGGTCGTTAGCAATTTGAATGGAAGTATCAATTCCAAGATCTTTAGCTGCCTGTACTTTTAGTTTGAAGTTGGCGTACAATTCAGCATACTCTCTAACCGCTTTAGATTTGTCTTCCGATGCGTTTTTGTTTTTGTTGTAGGCGCGTAAAAAGGCTTCTTTAGAAACCTTGTTGTTTCCGTAGCTTATTACTGTTTGTGCACTGCCGGCAGACATCATAAGTATGCCCAAAGCGGACACTACAACCTTCTTCATATGCGTTCCTTTATTTGGTTTCCTTCTTGCCTTTGTTCCATTTTGTTTCAAGAAGTTCATTCAGTTGCTCCCAACCAAGCTTTTTTCCGATGATTCTCTTGTCTTTGTCTAACAACAATAGCGTTGGTGTCTGTATCACATCAAAAAGTTGTCTGAAACCCGCAACTTTTGCATCGTTTATCTTTTTTTCCATTTCTGGTGTTTCGTAAACATTGATCCAGTCGCCGATCTTCTTTTCCTTAATGAAGTTTACCCACTCTTTTTTCTTTTCATTGTCAGACAAAACAGAATAAATTTTTACGCCGTGTTTTTTCCAGGATGCTCTGTATATCGAGTCTATTCTTGGAACTTCTTCTTTACAATGTCCGCAAGAGGGATCCCAGAAAGCCAGCAACATGTATTCGGCCTCTTGATCATAAAGTGCTTTCTTTTTTCCGGTGGAGTCTACCATTTCCAAATTGGCTGCCTTTGCGCCAATCAGGTTGCTCATTTGCATGTAAGCTCTTTTTGAAATGGTCTCCATTTGTTTTTCATTGAGCCAACTGCTTACGCCCTTGCTGTGGTATTTTTCAAAAAGATGCACGAATACAGCATCTTGGCCCATGTATTTGGGATTTAGGTATTCGTCTGTAAACCAGTTCAACAAAAATTTATACATCTCCGGAGCTGTTCTTGCCAGCAGCAGTTTGTAATCTAGTTCTTTGATAATGGTATCGGACGCCTGAGGCAACAACTCTCTGAAATACCTTTCCAATTTTGGCAAAAAGAATGGAGTTCGGATAATTCGGTCATCCATAAACGTTATGCCATCCCAATAATGTGCACGATAGTGGTTGTAGTTGTCTAAGCTGTCCTGACGCGTTTTAGGATTTTTGTTCAAAATCTCTGGCTCCTTCATGGTATTTAGAAATAAAGTAAGAAGCGATTCGGGGAAGTTACTGATGAGACTGTCGCGATAGCTGCTCACTTCTTTGTTGAGTTTGGCAAAATTTGCCTCATGAATACTGGAATCAGCTCTGTTGGCAGATACATTGTAAGCATTTCTTTCTTTTTGCATTTCAGCAGATTTGCCCATTACAAATTTTTGGTAGCGCTGAAACATCGAATAGTCGGCCGATCCGGTAACATTCATGTTCATCAAATCAGTGGTATCTGCATTTATGGTGATGTCTTGACTCTTGTCTACAAAAAAATCGGCAGTGAGTCGCTTTCCGGGAAATACAATGGAATAAATGCCACCAGGCAATGTTCTCTTACCCGTAAAAACAGCAGTACCGTCGCTGCTCACAACTGTAGAGTCTTCGATGTTAAGGTTCTTGCCCATGTGGTAGCATAGATATGTCAAACCTTCTTTGTAGCTAGGCGTTTTGAGGGTTACTTTAAATGACTGTGCAAAAGAAATGCACGAAGCAAGCGGAAGAATTGCCGAAAGGAGTAACTTTTTCATCATAAATCAAAAAATTATGGACAAATGTATTCAATTAATTGCTGTTATCCCATCCTGTTGGTCAAAGACAGTCTCCAAAATTACATTTCATTAACAATATGTTTTACTGCCGAATCGGTTAATTTTGCCAAGTGAGCAGAAAACAGAAAAACATCGTACTTGCCAATATCTTATTGACCGACTATGCCGCTGAGGGAAAAGCATTGGTGAAGCAAGATGGCAAGGTCATTTTTGTGTCGGGCGCCGTACCTGGCGATACCGTAGACATTCAAATCACCAAAAACAAAAAAGACTGGGCTGAGGGCAGGGCCATTAAAATCATTTCTCCTGCCCCCGACAGGCTTCAACCGTTTTGTAAGCATTTTGGACTATGCGGAGGATGTAAATGGCAAATGCTTCCTTACGCCAAACAGCTTCAATACAAACAGATCGAAGCTGAACAAAACCTCAAACGCATCGGAAAAACCGATATACCGGAATTGTTGCCCATTATTGGCTCCGACAATACCACACAATACAGAAACAAGCTGGAGTTTACTTTCAGCAACAAAAGATTTTTAACTCATGAAGAGATTGGCAGTGCAGACAGCATTGCTCAGCAAAGCGCTCTGGGCTACCATGCTCCAAGGGTTTTCGATAAAGTCATTGATATTACCGAATGTCATTTGCTCGATCCTGTAAACAACCTGATTAGGAATACAATCAGGGAATTTGCTCTTGAAAAAGGATATACATTTTATGACATCAGAAACCATACCGGCTGGTTAAGGAACATCATCGTAAGGTACACCACTACCGGCGAGCTTATGGTCAATATTTGCATCAACCACGAAGCTGAATCCGACAGAACAGCGCTGCTTGACCATCTTTTGTTGAAAGTTCCGGCCATAACCACGCTGCTTTATACCATCAATCCCAAATGGAACGATACCATTTACGATTTGGAGCCTCAGGTGTATTTCGGAAAGGGCTTTATCACTGAAAAACTCGGACACCTTGAGTTTATGATCAGTCCGAAGTCGTTTTTTCAAACCAATACAGCCCAGGCCGTTAAGCTATATAATGTGACAAAAGATTTTGCAAACCTGTCGGGAAGTGAAATTGTATATGACCTTTACTGCGGAACAGGAAGCATCGGGTTGTACGTAAGTGATAAAGCAAAAAAAGTGATTGGCGTGGAGGTGGTTGCAGATGCTATTGAAGACGCGAAAAAAAATGCCGCACTCAATGGTATTGAACATGCCGATTTTTATGCCGGCGATGTTATAAAAATTTGCAACGATGAATTTTTTGCGAATCACGGCAAGCCAGATGTTGTGATAACAGACCCGCCTCGTGCTGGAATGCACGATAAGCTTGTAGCAAAATTGCTGGAGATGGAAGCACCCAAAATTGTTTATGTAAGCTGCAATACTGCAACACAGGCAAGAGATATCGCTTTGCTGTCAGAAAAATATACAGTTAGCAAAGTGCAGCCGGTTGATATGTTCCCGCATACACATCATATTGAGTGCGTGGCATTGCTTACCTTGAAAACAAACCATTAAAACGTACCTTTAACCCCACGAAACCGTAAGCATGAACAGAAGCACTCCTCCCATCGTACTCAACCTTATCATCATAAACATATTGTTTTTTTTCGCAGAACTTTTGCTTGGGGGTTCCGGTGGTTTTGTGGCTGAGTTAATTGCCAATCTTACCCTTTTTCCAATAGAGAGCGGATTTTTCCAACCTTACCAGCTCATCAGCTACATGTTTTTGCATGCCGGATTTTCCCACTTGCTGTTGAATATGTTTGGATTATGGATGTTTGGAAGCTTGATGGAAAACCTTTGGGGACCAAAACGCTTCCTGATTTTTTATGTGGTTTGCGGATTGGCTGCAGGTATAGCTCAGCTTTTATTGGGAAATGGACCCGCCGTTGGTGCATCAGGCGCTATAATGGGCCTTTTGGTAGCCTATGGATATACTTTTCCAAACACACAACTGTTTGTATTTCCAATACCTTTTCCCATCAAGGCCAAGTGGGCAGTTATAGGCATATTGGCACTTGATATTTTTGGAGGGTTATCTAATTCGCCCGCAGACAACATCGCGCATTTTGCACACCTAGGCGGTGCCGTTATAGGATTTATTATTGTCTTGTATTGGAACAGAACAGACAGACAACGCTTTTATTGATATGGGAGAAGCAGAAAGATACCAGGAGTACAAACACCTCCGCAAAAAAAAATTTATTCTTGGCGCAGCAAACAATGCGCTCATGACCTTGCTGGCGCTCAATGCTATAGGTTTTTTGTGCTTATTGACTTTGCAGGTTTCTTTCTTTTTTGGCCAGCAAAGCCGCGAGGTTTTTTACAACAGCATTGTTTATTATGCTGAACTTCCTTCAACCTTCAGCGCCTTCATTCATAAGCCATGGTCTTTACTTACCTACATGTTTACTGATACAGACAACGGCCTGTGGAGAATTGTGAGCAATATGGTGTGGATGTGGACTTTTGGTTATTTTTTTCAACAACTCGCAGGAAATGATAAACTCCTTCCCGTATACCTATACGGCGGTATACTTGGCGCATTGGGCTTTATGACATGCGGACAATTTAGCGCGATGCAAGAAGGTGCGTCGCTTATCGGCGCCAATGCTTCTGTAATGGCTATTGCAGGTGCGGCAGTTGCAATAGATCCAACTTACAGGGTACTTACTCACATCAGAAAAGGAATTCCATTGTGGGTGCTGTTGCTTATTTATGTAACTATAGATTTGCTTGGCGTATTGCCAGTGGGTGTTGGTTATGTGGCCGCGCATTTAATAGGCCTATTTACAGGTATTGTTTTCAGTTTACTTCTCAGGTCAGGAAAAGATATGGGTTCATGGATGAATACATTTTTTTATCGTGCTGCCAATTTGTTTACCCCTTCAACCGCAGCAAAAAAAAATACGAGAGAAACTTTTTTTTACAGAACGGGCTCAAGAAAACCCTACCAGAAAACTCCACGAAACACACAGCAACGCTTAGATGAAATCCTTGATAAAATAAATGCTAGTGGCTTTGATTCCTTGAATGACGATGAAAAAGATTTTCTTCAGCAGGCTGCCAATGAGCCTGAGGAATAGGCAAAAGCTATTGTAACAAAAAAACCTGTTGGCATTTACCAACAGGTTTTTTATTTGGAGAAACCAAAAACGATTGTGTTATAACTTTTGAAATAAGGTTGCGTTTACCTGTCCGCCATAATTCAATTTCAAAACATACATGCCCGGAGGGAGTGTGTTTATAGGCAGGGTAACCGCCTGGTTCCCTGAAGCAACCGTTAAATTGTATTGTGCAATCATCACATTTTGCATGTTGTAGATAGTTGCTACTAACGGTTGATTCTGGTTCGAATTAACAACGAAACTCAATTGATTGTGAGCAGGGTTAGGATAAGTCATCAAAACATTTGATGGCTGAGGTATGTTTCTTGTTGAATCAACTGTTATGGAAATACAAGTATCGGCGATACAACCTGCTAAACTAACGTTTAGGCATACTTCATAATTTCCCGGACCAGGAAAGACATGCTGTACAATTTGCCCTGTTGCAAAACTGCTGTCGCTGAAATACCAGTTCATCTGTGCAGACGGGTAGTTATTGGCTGCGGTAAACAAATAGGTATATGGCGCAGTTGGTGAAGCGGCTACATTAAATGAAGCGTCAATATTACAAGGGGAAGGATTATTCACCAAAATAGTTATGCAAGTGTCTGCAAAGCAGGTATTGCTCATCGCAACTTGCATACAAACCAGGTAATTACCCGGTTGATTGTAACTGTGCGAAATATTGTTTCCTGTTGCAGAAGTTCCATCGCCAAAATTCCATGTAAT
>CANHMN010000081.1 GCA_947461645.1 Chitinophagaceae bacterium
GATACAATAACTTTAGGTGGGGGCTGTTATTGGTGCGTGGAAGCCGTTTATGAAAAGTTGATAGGAGTAAAATCGGTTGTTTCGGGTTTTTCCGGGGGGAATATTACGAGCCCTACCTACAGAGAGGTATGTATGGGAAACACCGGACATGCAGAGGTTGTACAAATTGTTTTCAACAACAAACAAACTTCAGTCGAAGAAATATTAAAAGTGTTTTTTACCGTTCATGACCCAACAACATTTAACAGACAAGGGGCAGATGAAGGGGAACAATACCGTTCTATAATATTTTACAGTAATGAAAAGCAACGTCGTATTGCGAAGGAAATTATTAATGAATTGAACAAACAAAAAGTATATGACAAGCCAATTGTAACACAGGTTGTTGCCTTTGATAAATTTTATCCTGCAGATCAATCGCACCAGGACTATTACGAGCGCAACAGAGAAAAAGGGTACTGCAGAATGGTTATACAGCCCAAGCTTGAAAAATTTGAAAAAGTATTCAAAAATCGATTAAAGAAAAATTGATTCGTTAACGCATAGATTTCTGACTTGTCAGGTTGGTGCAAATTGATTTGCCATATTCGTGTGCAAGTTTTTCTGTTGATGATGGATCAAAAGATTTGGTTTGTACAGCGTAAACCAATTTTTTGGTTTTTACATCATAAAGGTTACTCTCCCAAAAATAGCTGGTACTTTGTGTGTAATAACCTGGCTCGAATGTTCTTTCATAAATAGTGGAATAGTAACCCCAAAAGTTTCCATAGTAAACTGAATATGGAGTGTAATACATGCGCGAGGGCTGGTAGTACTTTTCTCTTTCTTTACTGAGCAGCACTATGGTTAATAAAGCATCGTATCCTTCTTTTTGAACCTGCTGTAGAATTGTTTTTTCATTTTCCTGCCGAAAAGATTTTGGACCATAAATTTTAAGTGATGAAAAGGCATTGTAGCCATTTGCTGAAAGATCATCAGCCAAATGCATTTCCATTTTCTCTCTTAAATTCAAATCGCCATTGTTGATGATGCCTACCACCAATATTTTACGGTAATGCCATGAATCTGTAATTGATTCTTTCCAGCTGTAAGTAATGGAAGTAGAATTGCAACCTAACAGCATCAAGAGTATTGACAAAAAAGCTATGTTGTGAAGATTGTTTTTTCTGCCTAATGTGAATAATCTCATGGTGATTTTTTGAGTTAAAATTTGCACTTAAGGGGTCTAAATTATTTGGCTTCTTTGTCAACCAAATCCACTTCAAAACTCAATTTGACATTCACGCGGTATTCGGTAATTCTGTTGTTGTGAATTACCGCGCTTTGGTCTTCAATCCAAACAGATTTGATGTTGTGCAGCGATTGGGCAGCATGACTTACGGCGTTTTGGGTCGCGTCTTCCCAGCTTTTTGTGGAGTTAGACATCACTTCAATAACTTTAATTATACTCATGATTTTTAATTTTTATAATTGTTTGATTAAATGAGGAGGCGATCAACTATTGAAATATTTTAGATATTGTTGATAGGCTTCCTTTCATTCGAATTATTTTATTTATCGTTAGGGTAATCATATTTACAACTAATGCATTAAACATAGACGATTTGTTTTCTGAAGATGATTTTCCTTTTTCAAGGATTGAATAACTCAATTGCCAAAACAAATTAATCGGCTTAATGCTCTCTTTTAACTCAAGCCAAGTTGAAGCAATTCTTTTTTCTATTTGAAAACATTCTTCCTTGTTTTTAATCTGCTTATCGATAAGCCATTCTTCAGTTGTCTTCTTCATTATTCTTGTTTAAAATGAAATTCGCCGATAACTTCAATGCAAAGAGGTGAAATTGTTTTTTCATCATTGAAACAAAAACAAAGCCAGACACAAGAAAAATACCTGAAACAATTAAAAAGCCAATGACATAGGAATCTAAAAGTGCAGAAATATAAAAGCCTAAAGCAATTCCCAAAAAAAACAAAACAAAAAACAAAAAGAAAAGCAATGTTAATCGTATAAAAACTTCAGCAATTAATTTTGATGATTTCTGTACTGCTTTTAATTCATAGTATTCGACTTTATTATCCAGGTATTTTCTAATATCCGAAATAAGCTGTTCAGCTTTTTTTACAGAATCTACCATTTTATAGATAGTCTTCAGATCCGTCCGTAATAGATTCTAAACGCTCTCTAATTTCTTCTTTGATGTTAGCCAATCTTCTCTTGCCCTTTTCAATGGTTTCATTGACATTGTCAGTTAGCTGGCTACCTGTTTTCTTGATGCGATTTCTTGTCTCTTTTCCGCTTGCTGGCGCAAATAAAACGCCTGCTAAAGCTCCAATTGCCAAGCCTGATGCAGCCGCAATCATAATTTTTTTGTTGTTGCTTTCCATGTTTTACAATTTTGTGGTGATAAAAAGCAAAGTTAATTTTTCAAAAGGCCTTTAATTATGACTGATGGCAAGCCAATTCATGACTATTGTAGATTTTGTTGGAAAAGGAAGAATGAGATGGGGGATGTCTTAAAAATTATAGAGCCGGATAGAAATCCGGCTCGCATCTATTATCCAATATCCTATGAAAAACCTGAATTCAAAGGTGGTGTTTTTAACAGCCCAAATAAATGACGATGGTCAGGTGTTTTTATGTTTATGAAATGTCATTCCTTTTTTTTCAACCTCTTGAAGTATTTTCTGAATAGAAAACTTTTTTGAGTTGCTGTAATTATCTTGTTCATTTCATTGGTTCCGTCTTTTAGGTTCAATAGTGTTTCTTTTAAATGGTTTGTCTGAATGCTGTCTTTCAGCAATACCTGAATCATTCCGTTCTCACTATTCATAGCCTCATTTATATTGCTGCTTATTTTTTCAATGTCTTTACCTGCTTTTTTGATATCTGCTGTTGCTTGTTGTAGGTTTTCCATTCCTGTTGACAAATCTGCACGAAAATTACTGTCTCTGAGTAAAAGGCCAAGAGCACCTTTCCCATTCTCTGTGGATTGAATTATTTCGTTAATGCTAATGCTACTATTTTTTATCGATTGGGTGCTGCTTTTAAGATTGTAGCTTGTTTTTTTTATCGCATCATAAATAGACTCATCCGCAAGTAATTTCCACAAGCCAGTACTTTTGTTTAATCTTTTTGTTGTTGTTTTGAGTTGTTCAACAACCGACGCAACATTATTATTGGTTTTGTAAAGTGTTCGAAGCATTTCATCAGTGTCAATAGCTTTTTTTGAAGGCAGCAAATCATGATTTTCGATTTTAGCTGATTTTCCGGGAGTGGATATAATATTGATGACTTTATTTCCTACTAAACCATCAGTGCCTATAGACACAATTGCGTTTTTTCTGATGATGTTTCTCATGTTGTTTTCAATTCTCATGTTCACCTCAAGTGTGCTGTCGTTTACAAAGTTGATATCATCCACAGTTCCAATATCAATTCCTCCAAATCTTACATTGTTTCCCGATTTCAATCCCTGTACATTTTCAAATCTCGCTTTTATGATAAGGTTTGATCCAAATAAATTTCTGTTTTTCCCAATCATGTAAAGCAGTATAATTAGCAGCGATAGACCTGATATTACAAAGGCTCCAAGTTTTATGTTATCTGTTGTTTTCTTCTCCATTTATGATTTATTCGAAATATCGCTTGAGCTGTACATCTGTTGTTTTGCTTAGTGTTTCGTAATTGCCAAAAGCATAACATTTGCCATCAATTAGAACTGCAACTTTATCGCCAGCTAACTTAACGCAATTCATGTCGTGTGAAATGATCAGGGATGCTGTGTTGTATTTGTTTTTGATGTCAACCATCAATTGAACGATTTCTTTTCCTGTTATTGGATCAAGTCCTGTGGTTGGTTCGTCGTAAAGAATAATTTCAGGCTTTAATATTAAAGTTCTTGCCATGGCAATTCTTTTTCTCATACCGCCTGATAATTCAGCCGGCATCATGTTAAGCGTTTGAGCCAGGCCAACATCTTCGAGTGCTTGATTGACCAATTCATTCGTTTTTTCTTTCGACATTTTTATCCAATGTCTTCTGAGTGGAAACTCAAGGTTTTCCTTTACTGTCATTGAGTCATAAAGAGCATTACCTTGAAATAAAAATCCCACCCGCTCCCTAATTTTATCTAAGCCTGAATTGGACAGTACGGTAATTTCCTCATCGAATACTTTTATACTTCCACTGTCCGGTTTCAACAAGCCGATAATGCATTTAATTAATACGGATTTCCCTGATCCTGATTTTCCAAGTACAACCACATTTTCGCCGCTGTTGAGTACAAGATTGAAATCATTGAGTACTTTGTTTTCGCCAAATGATTTATAAAGATGCTCTATACTCAATACAACTTTATGGTCAGTTTTTTCATTCAATTTTCATTATTTGAGTTTTGTTAATTGAAGCCCATTAGATCTGTGATTTGAACTGCGAGAAGATCTAAAATAAAAACGGCTACAGATGACAATACCACCGCCGAATTTGCACTTTTACCCACCCCTTCGGTTCCTTTGTTGCTGTTGTAACCTTTGAAACAACCTATAATTCCAATGGCAAACCCAAAAAAGTAGGTCTTGATAAAAGCAGGAAGAACATCTCTGAATTCGAGTGAATCATAAAGCTGCGACCAAAAGAATTGTAAACTGGTGTTGCCTTTAATGTTTATGCCGAGATAAGAACCGTATATTGATATGGCATCACCAATAATAATTAAAATCGGCAGCATCAGTGTTGTTGCCATCACACGAGAAATTACCAAATATTTAAAAGGGTTCGTGCCACTCACTTCCATAGCATCAATTTGTTCGGTTACCTTCATTGAGCCTAGTTCAGCACCGATGCTTGAGCCAATTTTTCCTGCAAAAATCAAGGCCGTTATTACCGGTCCAATTTCTCTGACAATAGCAATGCCAACAATAGCAGGCAATTGTGATTCAACTCCATAATCAATCATAAATGGCCTTAATTGCATCGTTAATACCAAGCCCATGATAAACCCGGTCAATCCTACAAGTGGCAATGAGCCAACTCCAATTACATAGCATTGCTTCAGGAATTCTGAAGTTTCATAATTTGGTTTAAACCATTTAGAAAAGAATTTTCCTGTGAAAGCAGATAAATTTCCAGCTTCCAACAAAAAATATTTTACAGCTTTATCCCGCATTCTATTTTCTTTTCGTTTTTACAAAAGTTGCATTTGACTTTTATTGATTAGATGATTTGATTTTGATTTTTATTGATTGCTGTCATTGCTTTTTATTGTTGTAGGAAATAAGTTTGTCGCGCTTGATTTCATTTTATTTCTTTCATCAAATTAGTTGTTTATGAAAAAAGTTATGATTGCTTTCGATGGTTTTCATTTTTCTGATTCGGCCTTTCGTTTTGCAAGTGCGCTAAATGAAAAGAATCAGATTCTTCTGACGGGTGTATTTCTGCCTCAAATCAGTTATGCCAATATATGGACCTATGCAGATGGAATGGGAACTCCTTTGTTTGTGCCGGCTTTGGAAAAGTCGGAGACAGAGACAATAGAAAAGAATATTCATCATTTTGAAGAATTGTGTGTTCGTAATCAAATTGAATTCAGGGTAAGAAGGGACTTTAATGACTTGGCGCTTCCTGAGCTTAAAAGAGAAAGCAGGTTTGCGGATCTGATCTTGATTGGAAGCCATGACTTTTATACCAACATGGGTGCAGGAGATCCCAACACCTACCTCAGGGATGCTTTGCATGACGTGGAATGTCCTGCTATTGTTGTTCCGGAAAAGTTTGCAATACCAGACAGCAATATATTGGCTTATGACGGCTCAGCTTCGTCAGTTTTCGCCATAAAGCAGTTTATATATACACTCCCTGAATTGAGTGAAAATAAAACCCTGCTGGTTTATATTTCCAAAGACGAAGAACCGCAAATACCCGATGAGCCATTTATCGAAGAGTTGTTGGCAAGGCATTTCAAGGACCTTACAGTCACAAAACTGAATATTGATGCCAAAAATTATTTTTCTACCTGGATGGCAGATAAAAAGACATCGATTCTGGTGTGTGGATCTTATGGCAGATCTTCCTTTTCGAATATTGTTAAAAAGAGTTTTGTTGCAGAAGTAATTAAAGATCATCAACTGCCGGTTTTTGTAGCTCATAGGTAAAAGTGTAAAAATTGAAGTTTGTAAAAACAAACTTATTAATCAAAGTGTCCTGCCATGTTCAAAATAATTGCTGCTTTTGATGGATTAAAGTACTCTTCAGCTACATGCCATTATGCAGTAGAGATTACCCGAAATACATCGTCTTTTTTAGTAGGCGTTTTTTTAGACGACAAAACCTATACCAGCTATAAAATTTATGAGTTGGTGATGGAGCAAGGTCTTTCTGAGCAAAAGCTTAAAAAATACAAAGATCGCGATCAGCAGTTAAGACATTCTTCTGCTCACTTGTTTGCCGATACGTGTAAAAAAAGTGGCATCGCTTTTAAGTTGCACCACGATTATAATATTGCAGTTCAGGATTTGCTTCACGAAACTGTTTTTGCTGACTTGCTTATTATTGATGGTTCAGAATCCTTTACCCATTATGAGGAGGTTCATCCTACACGTTTTATCAGAGATGTCCTGAGCAATACACAATCTCCTGTTTTACTAGTGCCTCATACCTTCCATAAGGTGGAAAAAGTAGTTGTATTGTATGATGGTGCAAATCCATCGGTGTATGCATTTAAAATGTTTACTTATCTCATGGCAAATTATGCAGATCTTCCTTTAGAGGTGCTTTGCATCAAGCCCATGGAAAGCAACATGCATTTGCCAGACAATAAACTAATGAAAGAGTTGGTGAGTAGGCACAGTTCGGAGCCCTTGTACACAATACTTCATGGTTTACCAGAGGTTGAAGTTGTCAATCACCTAAGCAAAATAAAAGAAAATATATTGGTTGTAATGGGTGCTTATCGAAGAACCATGCTATCACGATGGTTCAGGTCTTCATTGGCTGATGCCATTGTGAAAGAGTTGAATGTACCCTTGTTCATTGCGCACAATAAATAAAGAGCAATCAGTATGGATTCGCTCACACATATAGCAATAGGTGCTTGTATTGGAGAAGCCTTTTTTGAAAAAGGGTTTGGCAAAAAAGCGATGATTTGGGGTGCGCTTGCACAAAGCATTCCCGATATAGATTTTTTAGCTGCCTTGTGGCTCAGTCCATCAGAAGCATTGTTGGCACACCGGGGGTTCACGCATTCATTTTTATTTGGAATGCTCTGTGTTTTTATTTTTAGCATGCTTGCTCAAAAAATACATCAGCCGGAAAACATATCTTTTCGAAAGTGGATGCTCTTTTTTTTCGCAGCCATATTTGTTCATTTGTTTATAGATGCTTTCAACAATTATGGCGTTGGATGGTTTGAGCCTTTTTCTACCCAACGCATTTCATTCAACACCCTTTATGTCGTAGATCCTTTTTTTTCATTGGCTGTTTGGGTTGCC
>CANHMN010000082.1 GCA_947461645.1 Chitinophagaceae bacterium
GTTGCAACAGTTAAACAATTCAATTGAACGAACATAAAATGAAATTGGAATTTTAAAATAGATTAGGCTAAAATAAGCAAAACAACGGTGAATCAACCGCTTTGGTTGAAAAGAGCCTTAAATTTGTGTGTGTTATGGAAAAGGAAAAAGTAAGAATCGATAAATACCTTTGGTCTATTCGCATTTTCAAAACCAGATCAGCAGCATCAGAGGCCTGCGAAAAAGGCAAGGTCAAACAAAATGGTAATTCCATCAAGGCTTCAAAGAGTGTGAACCCCGGTGATGAATATGAAATAAAAACCTCCCAAAAAAAATGGGTAATAAAAGTAGTTTCTGTTTTACACAACAGGGTGCAATACAGTGACGCCATCAAGGCTTATACTGACATCACTCCCCCTGAAGAATTGGAGAGAATAAAATTTGAAGCAGCAGCTTTTCACACCGGAAAAAGATTAAGTAAAGTGGGCAGACCCACCAAGAAAAACAAAAGAGACCTTGACGATTTTTTAGACAACTGATTTTTTGAATTGAACCTCGAGAATACAAAATGAAAGTAGATATTATAACAGTAGTTCCCGATTTGCTGTCCAGCCCGTTTTCTCATTCTATTTTGAAAAGGGCTTCAGACAAGGGCTTGTTAAAAGTGAACACCATCAATCTGAGAGACCATACTACCTATTCGAGAGCTCAGGTAGACGACTATCCTTTCGGAGGAGGTGCAGGAATGGTTATCATGATTGAACCCTTGGTAAATGCCATTGAAGCCCTTCAAAAAAACACCGCTTACGATGAAGTCATTTTTCTGACTCCCGACGGAGAAACCTTTAATCAGAAAATCGCCAACACGCTGTCATTGAAAGAAAACCTCCTGCTTATTTGCGGTCATTACAAAGGCATAGATCAGCGCTTCAGAGACCATTTTATCACCAAAGAAATTTCTATTGGTGATTATGTACTGAGTGGCGGAGAGCTCGCAGCCGCTGTAGTTGTAGATGCTATCGGCAGATTGATACCTGGTGTATTGAATGATGAAACCTCAGCTCTAACAGATTCCTTTCAGGACAATTTGCTTGCCCCTCCTGTTTACACCAGACCTGAAATTTTCAGGGGATGGAAAGTACCCGAAATACTGATGAGCGGCAACCATAAGCTCATAGACGAATGGCGTCACCAAGAAGCGGTAAATAGAACCAAAGAAAGAAGATCCGATTTACTGGATTAAACAACAGCCTTTACAACAATCACTACCTTAATAATCAACTTAACCACAAACAACAAAACCATTCAAATGCAAATACAGGTAGAGGGTAATATTGTAGACCTGCAAACAGAAAAGATTTACAAAGGACAGGTAGTTGTAGAGAACGGAAGAATTGTTCAAATCATTTCTTTAGGAGAAGAAGAAACTAACCTACCCTACATCATGGCCGGTTTTATCGATAGCCATGTACATATCGAAAGCTCGATGTTGATTCCTTCAGAATTTGCAAGACTTGCTGTTGTTCATGGTACAGTTGGCAGCATCAGTGATCCGCATGAAATTGCAAATGTTTGCGGAATTGAAGGCGTTCATTACATGATTGAAAACAGCAAAACAGTTCCTTTTAAAGCTACATTCGGCGCACCTAGCTGTGTTCCTGCCACTGTTTTTGAGACTGCAGGTGCAGCAATCGATTGCGATGGAGTAGAATCTCTTTTGCAACGAAATGAAATCAAATACCTCAGCGAAATGATGAACTTTCCCGGTGTGTTGAATGGTGATGAGGAAGTGATGCGCAAAATAGCATTGGCAAAAAAATTCGGCAAACCCATTGACGGACATGCCCCTGGCCTAAAAGGCGAACTAGCTAAAAAATACATTTCTGCAGGAATAAGCACAGACCACGAATGTTTTACAGCAGAAGAAGCGCTGGATAAACTTCGATACGGAATGAAAATCCTCATTAGAGAAGGAAGTGCAGCAAAAAATTTTGAAGCCTTGATTGAACTGATGAATGAGCATGCCGACATGATGATGTTTTGCAGCGACGACAAACATCCTGATAGCTTGGCTGTTGGACACATCAATCGGCTTTGTGCTCGTGCAGTGAAAAAAAATATCGATGTTTTTAAAGTATTGAAAGCTGCATGCCTCAATCCCGTAAAACATTACAATATGGATGTTGGCTTGCTTCAGCGCGGTGATCATGCAGATTTTATCATTGTTGAAGATCTGAAAGAATTTAATGTACTGCAAACCTACATCAACGGAAAGCTCGTTGCAGAAAAGGGAAAAACTTTAATTGAATCAGTACCATCAAGCATTATCAACCATTTCAATTGCCATAAAAAAGAAATCGCTGAATTCAGCATACCCTACAAAAATGAAGCGCTAATACCAGTAATTGAAGCACTTGACGGACAGTTAATCACGAACAAACTTCTATTGGAACCCAAATATTCCGGGAATTGCATTGTCTCAGATACAGAAAGAGACATCATCAAAATTGTGGTAGTAAACCGGTACCAGGAAGCTCCAATTGCTTTATCATTCATCAAAAACACAGGATTAAAAAAAGGCGCACTTGCTTCTTCGGTTGCACATGACAGCCATAATATCGTAGCTGTAGGATGTACCGATGAAGAAATTGCCTTGGCCGTTAACGCAATCATTGAAGCGAAGGGTGGTATCAGTGCGGTGAATCAAAATGAGGTTCATTTGTTACCACTGCCTGTTGCAGGATTAATGAGCACCGATAATGGTTATGCTGTTGCTGAGGCTTATACCCATTTGGATAAGTTCAGTAAAAATGAGCTTGGTAGTACACTCGAATCTCCTTTTATGACTCTTTCCTTTATGGCATTGCTGGTAATTCCTCATTTAAAACTAAGTGATAAAGGTTTATTTGACGGAGACCGCTTTGAATTTGTAACTTAAATTGTTGGCAACAATAGAAAATTTGATAGTTTTGTTTGCTCTGCTGGTTTTTCAAAAGGTTCTGAGGATGATAACGCAGAATAATTTTATTTTGACAAACCATTGAGCAAATGATATAGAATTACAGAACAACTTCAAAAAGAAAAAATGGTATACAACCTAAGTCAAAATCATTCTTTGGTAAGCAATTGGGTAAGTGAATTAAGAAATGTTGAGGTGCAACAAGACAGATTAAGGTTCAGAAGAAACCTGGAGAGAATTGCTGAAGTAATTGGCTATGAAATTAGCAAACAACTTCCCAGCGTAAATAAAAACATCACCACACCAATGGGCGTAGCGTCTTGTAAGGTTTTGGAAGCGCAACCCGTTTTAGCAACTATACTTAGAGCTGGTCTGGCCATGCACAATGGTTTATTGAATTATTTTGACAGGGCAGACAACGCATTTCTCAGCGCCTACCGTAAGCATAATGAAGATGGCAGTTTCGACATCAGTTTGGAATATTTAAGTTGTCCGGATTTAAACAACAGAACAATCATTATCAGCGATCCAATGCTCGCAACTGGGGCATCACTCGTAAAATCTATTCATCACCTTAAAGCACAGGGGCAGTTCAAAGAAATTCATATTGCCTGTGCAATTGCCTGCAAGGTCGGCATTGAGCATGTTCAAAAAGAAATTCCCGAGGCACATATTTGGTGCGGAGACATTGACAATGAACTAACGGCCAAAGGTTATATTGTGCCCGGATTAGGGGATGCCGGCGACTTGGCATATGGCACAAAAGTTCAGCAATAACACCCTGCTTGGATATAAATAAATCTACTTATTTGACAATTGCTCCTCAACATTATTTTCAACGTTGGTGTAGTGTGGTAAAAACAATGTTTTTTTACTACCTTTAGCCTAATCAAATTGTTATGGCAAGAAAAAATTTTCTATTGGTGGCTTTGGTTTCTTTTTCCTTGAGCGCATTTGCTCAGGATCCACATTTTTCTCAGTTTTTTGCTTCTCCATTGACGCTCAATCCTGCATTCACCGGGAAATTCAATGGTTTGTGGCGTTTGGCCGCCAACCACAGAGAACAATGGCCAACAATACCAAGAGCCTATGTAACTACCAGTGCTTCATTGGACTTTCCCATCATGAAAAAATCTCTGCCTCAGGGCGATGTGATGGGTGTAGGTATTTCAGGACTTTCTGATGCCAGCGCAAATAATATCTTAACACTTAACTACGGTTCTGCTTCCTTCTCTTATCATAAATCACTTGATGAAAATGGCTACAACTCGATTGGAGCAGGATTTCAGGGCACTTATTCCAGTTACAATATTGACATTGATAAACTCACCTTTGAAGATGAGTTGCAAAGAACCGGATTCGCGCCGGGTACCTCGGCAGAATTCTTTTCCTCAAACAGAATTGTTTCCAATAATAATTATTTTGATCTTAATGCTGGTGTTTTGTACTCCGGCTCCTCAAATGGGGTGAACAATTATTATTTAGGCTTTTCCATGTATCACATCAACAGACCAAAACTAAGTTTCAGGTCTGACCCTAAAGTAAATTATAACCTTACCACAAGAAGTACTGTGCATGGTGGTGGAACTTTCCCGCTTAATGACCAAATTGGTGTAAGTATGTCGGTTATTCATCAGATACAAAACAAATCCAGCGAGACCGTATTAGGTGGAGCAGTTTCCATAAAAGCAAACAAGGATTTGGAAAAAGTAACCAATGTATACGCAGGTACATGGCTTCGTGTTAACGATGCTTTGATACCTTATGTAGGTCTTGAAATTGGCAGCCTAAGAATTGGTGCAAGCTACGACTTCAATGTAAGTGATCTTAAAAGCGTAACCAATAGCCGAGGAGGTTCCGAGTTTTCAATTATTTATGTGAAACAAAAGCAGGAAACGATAGGCATCCCTTGTCCAAAGTTTTAACCACCTGATTTCGTTATTTTTTTGCTCCCTGCCAAGGTAAACAAGGCAATTGACCAATGCTGTTTCAAACATGCTCAAAGAAATCATCATCTCTTTTCAGGCTTTTTACAGCGCGCACAAATTTATTGTCACCCATCGTTTATGGAAATGGATAGTGCTTCCCGGTATTGTGTATTGCATGCTTTTTGTAACAGGTTTGTATTTCTTTTGGACTTCTTGTAACGATGCAACAGAATGGATTATCAACAACAGTTTTTTGCTGAAATGGATTCGCCATCTGGAAGAAAATTGGTTTAGTCTTTTCTTCATCATCGGTCAAATTATTCTGAGATTATTGTTGCTCATATTTTATTTTTCCCTGGTAAAATTCCTTTTT
Organism: Chitinophagaceae bacterium; assembly: GCA_947461645.1. Taxonomy (GTDB): domain Bacteria; phylum Bacteroidota; class Bacteroidia; order Chitinophagales; family Chitinophagaceae; genus Ferruginibacter. Next base: position 5,240 of record CANHMN010000082.1, read on the forward strand.
CTAATAATAGGATCGCCCGTTTTTTCTTACCTCAGTGAAAAAACAAATAGCCTTATTGAAGGCAAGGAAATGAAATTCGATGCTTCGGTATTTGTAAATGATATACTTAGATCAATTTTTATTGCCATTAAAAACCTTGGGTGGCAAAGTTTTTTTGTACTTATATTGTTATTAATTTCAGTTGTACCCTTTATTGGTTGGATAAGTCCGATAGTTTTGCTTGTTATAGACTGTTACTACCTCGGGTTTTCTATGCTTGATCACAGCAATGAAAGACTAAACTACACTATTGCCGAAAGTCAGGACCTTATCAGTCATCATCGGGGTTTATCGTTGGGAAATGGAGTAGTTTTTTATGCTTTTCATCTTGTACCCATTATAGGTTGGATTTTTGCACCCAGCTATGCATTGATAGCGGCCACCATCAGTATTCATCAAGCCAAAAAACAAGAAATTATTTCTTAATCCACATGAGTATTGTTTACCTTATTCCTTGTTTTCTAGCCGATGATGCTGTTGAAACAATTCCCCTTTATACATTAACCCATCTTAAAAGTTGCAAGTACGTTTTTGCAGAAAACATACGAACCGCAAGACGATTCTTGAAGTCTATGGACAAGTCCATCAACATCGATGATTTTATTTGGTTTGAAATTGGCAAAGTGGAAAAAGAACAAAAACAACATTTTATCAACGCAATAAAATCAGGCGATAACATTGCCATCATCAGCGAAGCCGGTTGTCCCGGTGTAGCAGATCCCGGACAGGAATTAATAGCCATAGCTCAGGAAAATAATTGCATGGTGAAACCATTGGTGGGTCCCAACTCTATTCTGCTTGCTTTGATGGCCAGCGGCATGAACGGACAACAATTTGAATTTTGCGGATACCTGCCCATTGACAATAATGCAAGAGTAAAAAAAATAAAAGAGCTTGAAGTTCAGTCATTGAAATTCAACAGCACCAAAATTTTCATCGAAACCCCTTACAGAAATGATCAACTGTTTGATGCCATTGTACACAACTGCAGCTCCAATACACGACTTTGCCTTGCAATTAACATCACCTCTACTGATGAAAAAATAAGTACAAAGAGCATAAAGGAATGGAAATCCAACAAACCAAACCTTCATAAGATTCCTGTAATTTTCCTTTTACACGGAAGTTAGATGCATGTAAAGCAATTCATTCAATCAATCTCTCTGAGCAATTGTGTAATTATTCGGTAACTTGCCAAACACAATAATTCCAATATGAATATCGCAATAGTTTGTTACCCAACCTTTGGAGGAAGCGGTGTATTGGCTACAGAGTTAGGCAAAGTTCTTGCCGACAAAGGCCACAACATCCACTTCATCACCTACCAGCAACCGGTAAGGTTGAGTCATTACCATGCCAATATATTTTACCATGAAGTAAGAGTACCTACCTATCCTTTGTTCGATTTTCCGCCTTATGAAACAGCCTTGGCAAGTACCATGGTTGATGTGGTAAAAAACAACAACATAGATCTTTTGCATGTTCATTATGCCATCCCTCATGCATCCGCAGCATATATGGCCAAACAAATTCTTCAAACAGAGGGCAGAAAAGTTCCCTTTATCACCACGCTTCACGGAACAGACATCACCCTAGTAGGCAGAGATAAAACCTACAGCCCTGTGGTAACTTTTTCTATGGAAGAGAGCGATATTCTTACTGCTGTATCTCACAACCTGAAAGAAGAAACCTACAAGAATTTCTCCATTACCAAACCCATAGAGGTCATTCACAATTTTGTTGACATAGATCGATTCAACAAGAAACCTGTTGATGCTTTTAAAAAACTGATCGCTCCCAACGGTGAAAAAATAATTGTACATGCTTCCAATTTCAGGGCTGTGAAAAGAGTGAAAGATGTAGTAGAAGTTTTTGTTCGGCTTCAAAAAAAAGTGCCTTCCAAATTGCTTTTAATTGGTGATGGGCCGGAAAGGCCGGAAATCGAGGATTTTACAAGGTCCTGTTCCGCATGTGGCGAAATAAAATTCCTAGGAAAGCAAGAACAGATGGAAGACATTCTTCCCATAGCAGATTTGTTTTTTTTGCCCAGCGAATACGAAAGTTTTGGACTTGCGGCTTTAGAGGCAATGGCAGCGGAAGTTCCCGTAATATCTTCCAATGCAGGTGGTTTGCCCGAAATAAACGAGAATGGATTTTCCGGATTTTTGTGTAATGTGGGAGATGTTGCTGA
>CANHMN010000083.1 GCA_947461645.1 Chitinophagaceae bacterium
CGTTGCCAGTGCTTGGTGCTTCCTGTCCAACCGAAAGAAGCAACACCATACATCATTTTACGGAATTTGGTTTTTGCTCTGTCTCTTACAGTTGCCATATCGGGCAAAAGACCCGAGTACCAGAACAATAATGATACGGTGAAATAAGTTGAAATCGCAAATACGTCCCAAAGAAGCGGCGAGTTAAAATTCACCCACAATGGTCCGCGCGAGTTAGGATAAGGCAATACGAAGAAAGCCATCCACACACGACCCATGTGCCAGATAGGAAACTGTCCTGCGCACATTACCGCAAAGATTGTCATCGCCTCTGCAGCTCTGTTCACACCTGTTCTCCAGCCCTGACGGAACAACAACAATATCGCAGAGATCAATGTACCAGCGTGACCAATACCTACCCACCAAACGAAGTTGGTAATATCCCAACCCCAGCCAATAGTTTTGTTAAGGTTCCACTGTCCGATACCGTAAGTTACCTCTCTGTAAACACTGTAAGCTCCGAAAAGCAAAAGAGCAACACTGATGTAGAAGCCTATGTACCATAGTCTGGTAGGCTTCATTTCAATGGGACTAATAATATCTTCAGTTACCTGATGATAGTCTTTGTTACCATCTACAAGAGGTTCCCTTTGTTGTGATTCGTATTTGAGTAATGACATATTCTTTATGCTTTACGCTATTTTCTGTTAGCTGTTAGTCTTTTGTTTTTTCAGTTACCCGTGATGCGCTTCTGTTTCATGATGAGCTTCTGCTTCGTGCGCACCAATAGCTCTGTCTGTGTTTCTCACTTTTGCAAGGTAGCTCACGTTAGGAAGTACGTGCAATTGCTCTAACACATAGAAGTTACGGTTTTTGTCTGCTCTTGCTTTTGAAACCTCACTTTCTTTGTCGTTAACGTTTCCGAAGCTGATAGCGTTGGTAGGACAAGCCTGCATACACGCTGTTTTTACATTACGAACCAATGATGGATCTTGTTGTTTTTTAGCTTCCAATTTATTTTCCTGTAAACGCTGAACACAGAAAGAACATTTTTCGATAACACCTCTTGAACGCACCGTTACATCAGGATTCAACACCATTCTTGTAAGATCGTCGTTCATTTGGAACACCGCTTCGTCAAGTTCCGTTCCGCGCAATGGCTCCTGATTGTTAGCAAAGCTGTCCGATCCGGTAAAGTCAAGCCAGTTGAAACGACGAACTTTAAACGGACAGTTGTTTGCGCAATATCTTGTACCGATACAACGGTTGTAAGTCATTTGATTTAATCCCTCACTGCTATGGTTAGTAGCTGCAACAGGACAAACATTCTCGCAAGGAGCATTATCGCAATGCTGGCACATCATTGGCTGAAACACCACATCTGGATTAGATGCGTCGCCTGTGAAGTAACGATCGATTCTTAACCAGTGCATTTCGTGCGCTTTCTGTACCTGAATTTTACCAACAACACTTACGTTGTTTTCGGCCGTACAAGCCACAACGCAAGCGCTACATCCTGTACAAGTATTCAAGTCAATGCTCATTCCCCATTTGATACCAGGCTTTTCGAAATCAGGGTATATGGTACCATCTTTTACAAAATCTGTTTTACCCTCTGCCAAAAAGCCACTAAGTTCATGCTTCGTCTCTTCTAACAAAGACTCAGGGTTTTTGGTAAAGCTGGCAAGATTGGTTTCATATATAACAGGTCTTCCTTCTGAAGAACCGTGTACCTGTGTTTGTGCAAGTGGATAAGTGTTTCCTGTTTTTTCAGCAGTTGCTACAGAACTGTAAACAAAAGATGAACCATTGAAAGCCACCATAGGATAGGCGTTCTTTCCTGCACCGGTGGCAGACTTTCCGACCCTTTCCAATGAATTTTTTTCATCGGCACTTGCTCTACCATATCCCAATGCAACAGCAATGGTTTGGTTGTTGAGGCCCGGAAGTATTAGTACAGGCAATTCAATAGAATTACCATTTGCTGTTATTTTGATTGTTGGTTTTTCAGGAGTAACCTCATACGCATCCGCTTGTCTTTGATTGTGCATGATGTCTAAGTCAATCAATTGCTTAGCCAATTCAGGACTAACCATTGCGTAGTTGTCCCAGGTTACTTTTGAAATTGGATCAGGTAATTCCTGAAGCCAAGGGTTGTTGGCCTGAGATCCGTTGCCAACAGAAACCTTTTGATAAAGCACCACTTCAAGCGCTCCTTTGGTTGCAGAGGCTGCTTTTGATGCTGCGGCAGATAAAGCTGAAGCATTGTAAGAGGGCGCTGTTGCAGCAATTGTTTCCTGAGCAACACCATCCTGAAGTGCTTTATTAAAATCTATTCTCGACCAATAATTTTTAAGGTATGATTCATAATCCGATTGGCTACCGGCAGCAACAGGCGCAATTGTTTTTCCTGTTGAATCTGCAGCAGGCGCTGTAGCAATTGATTTGCCTCCTGACCACTTCAACAAAGAAGTCTGGAAAGCTCTTGTTTTAAATAACGGATTAATCAACGGCTGTATAAAACTGTAATGTCCTGTTTTAGGTTCTGCATCTCCCCAGCTTTCCAACCAGTGATGAGAAGGAATGACATATTTACATTGTTCTGTTGTTTCATCCATTGTTCCGTTGAATGAAACTGTTAGCGGCAATTTAGCGATAGCTGCAGCCAGTTTCTTGCCAGAAGTATAAGAATAAACAGGATTGCAACCATAAACCAATAGCGCACCAACTGTACCTGCATTTATATCAGCAACCAAAGTATTCATTTCCGAATCAATACCTTTTCGGGTATTGTTGGTTGTTGTCCAGTCTATAGTTGTGCCGTTGGCGCCAATCATTTCGTTGATGGCATTTACCACCACTTGAATATTTATGTCGTTGCTTCCGCAAACAACCAAAGATGTGCCTTTGTTTTTCAACAATTCTGCAGCAGCTTTATCAATTCCTTGTTTAAGTTTTGCATCGGTGATTGATGGCGCAGAAACAGCTCCACCCAATTTTGCCAACAACGCCAATGCAACAGCTCCTGTTTCAGAAGGCTGGTGTGTAAAGCGGTCGTCGGCATTACTTCCTGTCAAGCTCAACATGCTTTCAAACTGAAAATGACGGCTAAGCTTTGGAGCCTCTCCGGTAACCTTTCTGTTGGTGGCATATTGTTTACTGAATTCTACCGGACTTAACCATGTACCCAAGAAATCTGCTCCTAAGCTTACAATGGTTGAAGCCTTGTCGAACTGATAAGAAGGGATGGCTTTTTTTCCATAACAAGCCTCATTAGCCTGCAACATTCCGCTGTAGCTCACTTCATCATATTGAACGTGACGAGTGCCTGGATATTTAGCTTTAAAGTCTTCGATTAGTCTTAAAGTAGAAGGAGAGTGGATGGTTGAAGTAAGCAACACCACTGATTTTCCTCCCAAGTTTGACATTGCAGATCCGATCATTTGATCGATAGCATCAAAAGAACTTACTTCTTTGAAGTCTGCGCCGTCTTTTTGAAGCGGATGACGAAGACGAGTAGTATCATATAAATCAAGCACGGAAGCCTGAGCTTGTGCGTTGGTTCCACCTTTTGTAATGGGAGACAAGTCATTTCCTTCAATCTTAATTGGTCTTCCGTCTCTTTGTTTTACCACAACGCTGATAGCGTCTCCACCGTTGATATAAGTGGAAGCATAATAATTGGCAACACCCGGAATTACATTATCAGGACGCTGAAGATAAGGTATAGATTTTCTTACTGGCATTTCACAGCTCGCTGCGATAGTTGCTGCGGCAGTGCTGAAGCCCAAGTATTTAAGAAAATCTCTGCGAGGAGTCTTTCCTTGCTGAAGTCCTTCGTTGGAAATTTCCTCAATGGGTAACAAATCTTCTTTGAACTCATTTTCAGCAGACTTGTTAAAAGCTTCTGTCTGATTGAGTTCTCCGAAACTCTGCCAATACTTCTTATTGCTCATAGTTTGTTAATTCTGTTGTTCGGTAAATGCTGCTTGGTTGTATCCGTTGAAAGATTGTTGAAATTAGTAGTGGCATTTCTGACACTCTGTTCCGCCAATATTTTCTACGGTTACGCTGTCCATTTTATGGTTTTTGAGGTCCTTGTGGAACTTCTCATAAATGCTGTAGAATTTGTTTCCTTCTCCGGTTTCCTTGTTGTAGAAATCCACTTTGCTTTCGCGGTGGCAATTGATACACCAACCCATGCTCAAGTCAGAGAATTGGTACACTTCAGGCATTTCCTGAATGTTTCCGTGACAGGTTTGACATTGTTGGTTTCCTACCTTAACGTGTTGGCTGTGGTTAAAATAAACGTGATCGGGTAGGTTGTGTATTTTAACCCAAGGAATAGGTTTTGCTCCGTCAGGAATTCCGTCGCCGTTGTTATCGGCATTGTATTGCTTGGTATCAGGGTTCCATCCTGCATACCTGTAAAGTTTTTGAATTTCTTCAGTTCCGTTTACGGATGTTCCATCCTCTTTTACAATTGGATCACCTTTGTACTCTTTGATGGCCATGTGGCAATTCATACAAACATTCACCGATGGAATACCCGAGTGTTTACTGTCTTGCGCACTTCCGTGACAATACAAACAGCTGATCTGGTTGGTACCCGCGTGAACTTTGTGTGAGTAATAGATGGGTTGTTCCGGTTGATAGTTCTTCATTCTGCCAAGACCAATGGCACCGGAAATGGTATAGTAACCACCAATGGCGAAGAGCACAAGAATACCGGCCATTAGGTATGTTTTGTTTCTGTAAAAAGGAACTGGTTCGCCGCGATGGATGCCTTCTTTATCGTCGGTTAGTTTTTTTAGGTTGCTGTTTACTTGAACCAAAATCAACGCAACAACTGCGAGGATTAACGTTAGGATACCGAAAAGCATTGAATTGTCTGAACCTTCGGCTTGTCCGCCTCCGGCAGCATTTGCCGCCGTTGGTGCAGGAGGAGTATAATCATCTACATACTTCATGATAGCGTCAACCTCATCTTTTTTGAGATTGGCAAAAGCAGTCATAACAGTAGGCTTCCACTTTTCAAAAAGCGATTTCGCATATGCGTCAGAAGCAATCATCTGAGCCGGGTTAGCCACCCACTTGTAAATCCACTCCGGGTTGGGTACTCTCTTGCTCCAACCTTTCAATGCCGGACCAGTGTAGTCGGCATCGGGCTTGTGACAGTTGGCACAATTCGCTTTGAAAAGCGCCTCGCCGTCAGCAGCAAACACACTATGATTGAAGAAAAAAGTCAACGCGAAGAGAACAATGAAAAGGGCTTTTGGGGTATTTGTTCGATTTCGACTCATACGGTTATCGGGTGTAATGTGGAAAAATTCCTTTTTTCGGAAGCAAAATTAAGGTAGCTAATTGACATATTATCAACATTTTTAGATTTTTTTTTCGTCAATCTGCCATGGATTTCAATGCTTTGTGAATACCGTCAAAGGATATTGTCATAAAAATGTAAATATTTAAACAATTTTATTTTCTGATGGATTTATCCCAATAATTAAGCCCTTTTCTGCAATTTTGTGAAATGTTTGAAAAATTGAAAAACAAATGGGGGGTGGGTTCCTTTCAGCTGCTCTTGATTCTGGTAACTTTTGCCCTTGGTGGCAGCGCCTGCGGAATGGTTGGGAAAAAAATATTATCCTTCTTACATTTAAGTAATGGGCTGTTAAACATATCTTTATATATATTACTAATTACTTTTCTTTGGCCGCTTTGCGTTTTGTTGATAAGCATTCCTTTCGGTCAATTTCAGTTTTTCAGAAATTATATCGGCAGGGTAATAAAAAAATTGTCGGGGAAAAAAAAGGATACAGATTTGCAATAACACCAAACAATATTAACATCCGATTGTAATTTTCTTTGTTAACATTGTTTTCTTAATTTTTTTCTCTTGTACAGATTACTGTCTTTCCTATTGATTTGTTCCATTGATGCTTCGGCTCAATTTGAGGTTTGCGGTACCGTATTTGACCTCAGCAAGCGCAATTATGTTGAAAACGTGAAAGTTTTCAGCAACTCGGGGTTTACTGCCTCATCAGACAGTATGGGCAAATACTGCATTCGTGTGTTTGACAACGATTCGGTTTACTTTGTTTACAACAACAAGCCCACGCTCAAGTTTGCCGTGAACAACATGGGCGATCTAGAACATTTCGATGTTTCGCTTCATGTTAACGTGAAAGGAAAGTACCAGCTCATGAAAGATGTGATGGTTTACGCTAAAAGTTATCGTGAGGATTCCATCGAAAACAGAGAAACCTACAAATCTATTTTCAATTTTTGCAAACCTGGAGTTTCTTCAACCGTTTCACCCGATGGTGTAGCCGGAGCTGACCTCAACGAGTTGATAAACATATTTCGTTTTAAAAGAAATAAAATGCTGTCTTCTTTTCAGAAGAGGTTATTAGAGCAAGAACAAGACAATTATGTAAAGTACAGGTTCAATAAAATTTTTGTAAAACGAATAACGGGTCTTGAGCCGCCGGCATTGGATTCGTTTATGGTTTGGTACAAGCCCTCTTATTTTTTTGCAAGCCAGAGCGATGAGGTATCCTTCAACCAGTATGTGCTTGATGCCGCCATTCATTTTTTAAACCTATATAAACCTGCAGTAAAAACCATGGAATACAATAAGCTAACGCCCGAAGAAGAATATGTGATTGTTCACAAAGGAACAGAACGGCCTTACGTGGGCGAATACACGAACAACAAGTCTAAGGGTACTTATGTATGCAGAAGATGTGAGGCTCCGCTCTATCTCTCCAAAGACAAATTCGATTCTCATTGCGGATGGCCCAGTTTTGACGATGAGATTAACGGTGCTGTAAAGCGTGTACCCGATGCCGATGGGCAGCGCACGGAAATTGTTTGTGCAAAATGCGGAGGTCATTTGGGACATGTATTCATTGGTGAACTTTTCACGTCCAAAAACACCAGACACTGCGTAAACTCTATTTCAATGAAGTTTGTTCCGGAGCAATAATTAGAAAGACATCAGTTTGTTTACACACTCGTCAAGTCTTGCATTAGCCATGAAATTCTTCTCCAACTCAATGTTAAACGGCACTGGCGTATCAAGGCTCGCGCAACGCATTACAGGCGCATCGAGGTGTGAAAAACAATTTTCTCCAATCCATGCTGCAATTTCGCCACCTATTCCACCAATGAGCGTGTCTTCGTGCAACAACAAAACCCTTCCCGTTCGTTTAACCGTTGCCGATATGGCATCATAATCCAAGGGCAATAATGTTCTTAGGTCGAGAATTTCTATTGATAGCTCTGGATGTTTTGTTGCGTATTCTTTAGCCCAATGCACACCTGCGCCATAAGTAATTATCGATACGTCTTCTCCATGTTGAATGGTTCTTGCTTTACCGATTTCAATTTCATAATAGTCATCAGGAACC
>CANHMN010000084.1 GCA_947461645.1 Chitinophagaceae bacterium
GGAAAGAAAAGATATTGTACTTCACCCCCGAACGTCTCTCGCTTTGCTCGAAGACATTACGGGGGAATAATGGTATTGCCAATTTATTCGGGAGAGGTTGATGGAAAGAAAAGATATTGTACTTCACCCCCGAACGTCTCTCGCTTTGCTCGAAGACATTACGGGGGAATAATGGTATTGCCAATTTATTCGGGAGAGGTTGATGGAAAGAAAAGATATTGTACTTAACCCACGAACGTCTCTCGCTTTGCTCGAAGACATTCCGGGGGGATAATGGTATTACGAATTTATTCAGGAGAGGTTGATGGAAAGAAAAGATATTGTTCTTAACCCCCGAACGTCTCCCGCTTTGCGTGAAGACATTCCGGGGCAATAATCGAACTTGCCTGATAAGGTTGGAGTTAATTGAGTATGTAAATTAAGATAGAGATTTCCCCTCAATGTCTTCACGAATTTATTCGTGCGACGTTGAGGGATGTTGTTTTGATCGAATTTACTCGTGCGACGTTGATGAGTTCACATCATCAGAAGTTTCCTCCGCATCGGGCGATGCAGCTTCGGCAGATGTCTCATCAGAATGAACAATTTCTTCTGAAAGAGATGCTTCATTGTTCGATAAAGTTCCATCTGCATTTACAATAGTGGCTCTCACCAATTCTTCCATCAACACCTCGTTTATTTTGGGAAGATCGCTAGGACTATTGATGCCAAAATAATCCATGAAGGATTTCGAGGTTGCATAAATCAGTGGCTTGCCAACAGCGTCTTCGTTTCTGCCGGATATGATAATCAAATCTTTCTCTAGCAATTTTTGAACAGCATAATCGCAGTTTACACCACGAATAGATTCAATCTCGCTTTTGGTTATAGGTTGTTTGTATGCAATGATAGCAAGTGTTTCCAAAGAAGCAGAGGAAAGTCTTTTAAGAAACTTGTCGCCGTTAAGTTGTGCAACGGTTTTATGAAACTGTGGCTTGGTAAGAAACTGCCAACCACCTCCGCTCTGTTTCAATTCAAAAGCATAAAATTCAGTTTCATATTTTTCTTTGATACCTTGAATAGCTGATTCTGTTTGTTCCAAACTGGCCCTGTCCTCGATAAAACCCAGCGCATTGTTTACCAGCTCACTGAGCTCTTCAGTAGATAAGGCCCTGTCGCTGGCAAAAATTAGGGCTTCAATGTGCGGTATAATTTGTGAAATTTCCATGTTTAATTGCGTTTTTGAAAATCAACGTCTTTGGCAATCGTTTGCTAATATAAGCAATACATCAATTTGCCAATTAAATAATGTTGCTTTCAAGAGAAAGGTTAGCCTTGAAGTGCAGCTGCTCCACTCACAATTTCTGTAAGTTCGGTAGTGATTGCTGCCTGACGAGCCCTGTTGTAGCTTATTTTTAGTGACTTCAATAATTCATTGGCATTGTCACTTGCTTTGTCCATCGCTGTCATTCTTGCACCATGCTCGCTGGCATTAGCATCTAAAACGGCTTTGTACAATTGGGTATTAAGGATTTTCGGCATCAACTCTGCCACTAAAACCTGTTGGTTGGGTTCGAAAATGAAATCAGATTTTTTCTTATTTCCCTCTTGCGCTACTTTTTGAACAGGGAGGAATGGTTCGGCAATATAGGCCTGTGAAGCAGCGTTTTTAAATTCACTATATATGATTTCAACAGCATCAAACTCCTTGTTAGCAAAAGCAGTCATGGCATATTGGGCTGCGGTTTGAACGTTTTCAAAAGTTAGCTTGCTGAAGATATCCCAGAATTGATTTACTACTTTAAATCCATTTTTAGAAAAATGCTCATATCCTTTTTTACCAATAGGAAGTACCTGCACATTTCCTTTGGCGTTCTGAGCTGCATATTTTTCTCTAATGGTTAGTTTAGCCAGTTTAATGAGGTTGCTGTTGTAACCACCGCAAAGTCCTCTGTCACTGGTAACAACAATAATCAATACTTTTTCTACAGGCCTTTCGTTGGCAAGACTCATAGACACTTCTCCATCGCTGCTGCTAACGATATTGCTGAGCATTTCCTGAAGTTTTTGGGCATAAGGACGCATTTGGGTAATGGCATCCTGCGCTCTACGCAATTTGGCTGCACTAACCATTTTCATGGCTTTGGTGATTTGTTGCGTACTCTGAACACTTTTGATTCTGTTTCTAACTTCTTTTAATGCGCCACTCATATCTGTATAATTTCTTGAATGTAAAATTTCGCCCGAAAGGGCTGCTTTAACAGGTCGCAAAGGTAAGGAAACCCATTGGTTTTAACCTAAAAAAGGAGATTTTTTCCATGCTTAAAGCCAGCTTGTTGACAGTGCTGTTGATAACTTTCATTTTACAGATTTCATGTACTTATCCTCCCATTCATTAAAAACCAATGATTTTTAACCTATCGTATACTTATTTTAATTGCTGAGCAGCAAACTTTATTACCTTTGCCGCCTGTCAATGTGACGCGATTTCAATACGTTGCATCGTATTTGAAGGACTGAAATAAATTATTCAAGAATATTCATTAAGCCAAACATATGTTAGGGATTATCTCAAAATTATTCGGTGGAAGCAAGAGTGAGAAGGACGTAAAGAAAATCATGCCCCAAATTGAAAAAGTCAACCAGTTTTTCAGGCAATTTTCTGCTTTATCCAACGACGAGCTCAGAAACAAAACCCAGGAATTCAAATCAAGAATAAAAAATCATTTGTCGGCCATTGATGCTGAAATAGACGCTAAAAATGCTGAGGCCGCAGCCTTGCCTGCACAAGACATCAACAACAGAGATGCTTTGTACCACGAAGTTGATGGAATGAAAAAACAACGCGACAGTAAAATTGAAGAGATATTGTTGGAAATCATGCCTGAGGCTTTTGCTGTGGTGAAAGAAACCGGCAGAAGATTCACCGAAAACGAAACCATCGAATCCAACGCCACAGAATTGGATAAATCACTTGCACAACAAAAAGAACACATTACCATTCAAGGCGAGAAAGCGCTTTACAAAAATTCATGGAAAGCAGCAGGAAATATTGTGAAATGGAACATGGTTCATTACGATGTTCAGCTTATTGGTGGTGCCGTTCTTCATTCAGGCAAAATCGCAGAAATGGCTACCGGTGAAGGTAAAACGCTTGTTAGTACCTTGCCTGCCTACCTAAACGCGTTAGCCGGCGAAGGGGTTCACATTGTAACTGTCAACGATTACCTTGCCCGAAGAGACAGCGAATGGAACGGACCTATTTTTGAATGGCTTGGTCTTACTGTTGATTGCATCGACAAGCATGAGCCCAACAGCGATTCCAGAAGAAAAGCATACAACGCAGACATCACTTACGGAACCAACAACGAATTTGGTTTCGATTACTTACGTGACAACATGGTACACCGACCAGATGAAATGGTACAACGCAAACACCACTATGCCATGGTGGATGAGGTGGATAGCGTTTTGATTGATGATGCCAGAACACCCTTAATCATCAGCGGTCCCGTTGGCCATCGCGACAATACGCAACAATTTTTTGACCTTAAGCCAAGAATCGAAAAATTAGTTGATGCCCAAAGGAGAGCCGTTAACCAGTTTCTTATTGAGGCCAAAAAGAAAATAGCAGAAGGAAATGACGACCCAAAAGATGGGGGCTTGGCACTGATGAGAGCACACCGAGGTCTTCCAAAGAATGGCGCGCTCATTAAATTTCTAAGTGAGCCGGGCATGAGAGTGAAGTTGCAAAAGAGTGAAAATTATTACCTCGCAGACCAGAAAAAAGAAATGCCGAAAGTTGATGCGCAACTCTTTTTCGTGATCGATGAAAAAAACAACCAGGTTGATCTCACAGAGCAAGGATTGTCACTCATTACAGGCAGTGGAGAAGATCCTGAGTTTTTCGTACTTCCCGACATTGCTACAAAACTATCAGCGATTGAAAAATCAGCTGTTTCTGCAGAAGAAAAATTACAACAAAAAGAAAGTCTGCTTAATGAATACGCACTTAAAGCAGAACGCATCCATACTGTTCATCAATTGCTGAAAGCCTACACGCTTTTTGAAAAAGATATTGAATATGTGGTAATGGAAGGTGCCGTTAAAATAGTAGACGAACAAACTGGCCGTATCATGGAAGGAAGACGTTATTCGGATGGTCTTCACCAGGCCCTGGAAGCAAAAGAGACTGTAAAAATTGAAGCCTCCACCCAAACATACGCAACGGTTACTTTACAGAATTATTTCAGAATGTACCATAAGCTTGCCGGTATGACTGGAACGGCCGAAACAGAAGCCGCAGAGTTATGGAGCATTTACAAACTGGATGTTGTTAACATTCCAACCAATGTGACTGCCATTCGTAAAGATGAACAAGACAGGGTTTACAAAACGAAACGCGAAAAATACAAAGCAGTAATTGAAGAAGTGGAAGCGCTTCGTGCCGCAGGCAGACCTTCGTTGGTGGGTACTACCTCTGTTGAAATCAGTGAATTGCTCAGCAGAATGTTGAAACAAAAGAATATTCCGCACAATGTTTTGAACGCTAAGCAGCACTCCAAAGAAGCACAAGTTGTTGCAGAAGCAGGTTTGCCGGGAGCCGTTACCATCGCTACCAATATGGCAGGTCGTGGTACAGATATTAAGTTAGGATCCGGTGTGAAAGAGGCTGGAGGTTTGGCAATCATTGGTACAGAAAGACATGAGAGCAGAAGGGTTGATAGACAATTGAGAGGTCGTGCTGGCCGTCAGGGAGACCCCGGTACATCAAGCTTTTTTGTTTCTTTGGAAGATGATTTGATGCGGATGTTCGGCAGCGAAAGAATTGCCGGTTTAATGGACAGAATGGGTTACAAAGAAGGTGAGGTTATTCAACACAGCATGATTACCAAGAGCATTGAACGTGCCCAGAAAAAAGTAGAAGAAAACAACTTCGGTATAAGAAAGCGATTGCTCGAATATGACGATGTCATGAACAAGCAACGTAACGTAGTTTATGGAAGAAGAAACCATGCCTTGTTCGGTGAAAGACTTGCACTCGACCTTGACAATGCATTTTATGAAGTTGCAGAAGGAATAGCATACGACTACAAAGCAACCGGCCGCTATGAAGATTTCAAAATGGCTGCAATCATGAGTTTCGGAATTGATACAGGAATCTCAGAGGCAGATTTTGAAAGGACCGATGAGAAGCAGTTGGCGGGTACGCTTTACAGTGAGGCAATGGCCCATCACCTCAGCCGCAAACAGCAATTGGTTGCGAACACTCTGCCTATTATTGGCAACATCAGAAAAGAACAAGGAAACCATATTCAAAATGTTTCGGTTCCATTCACTGATGGAAAACGTGGCATAAATGTGCTGGTGAAACTTGACAAATATTTTGAAACACAAGGCATGGAGCTTGCAGATGCATTGGAGCGCTCCATTACCCTTTCATTGATTGATGACGCTTGGAAAGGGCACCTCAGAGCGATGGACGATCTTCGTCACAGTGTACAGACAGCAGGGTATGAGCAAAAAGATCCCTTGGTCATTTACAAAATCGAGGCCTTTAATGCGTTCAAGCAGATGAACGATAAAGTAAATAAAGAAATCGTTGCTTTTCTTTCCCATGCCGGCATACCTGTTGAACAAAACGACACAGGTAATATTAAAGAAGGCAGAGAGCGTAAAACAGACATGAGCGCTATGAATGTTAACAAAGCACAAATAGATGCTGCGGGCCAGGATTACGCTGCAAACGAAAACGATTATTACGATCCTTCTTCTCCCATCAAGCAGGAGCCTCTGAGAGCAGAGCCCAAAATTGGAAGAAACGATCCTTGTCCGTGTGGAAGTGGCAAAAAGTACAAACAATGCCATGGTTAGGATTTGTAATAAAGGGGTTATATGATTATATACGCATAGACTAGTAACCCTAATAGCTAGATATTTCATTGATGTAATAACATTCAATGTTGCCAAATACCAAGATGAAAATGAAATGGTTGTTATTCCTTTTTATTGCTTTGTCACTCTCTGTCTTTAATAGGGTTAAGGCACAAGAGTTACTCACTGATACAATTGGAAATGGGAAATCCATTTACATCAGAGACGAACGTGTAGACCTTCTCGGAAAAAAAATGGCGGAATACAACGAAGGGCTTGCTGAAAAAACTAAGTTAGTGAGTGGCTTTCGTTTGATGGTATTGAATACTACAGATCGCAATTATGCCATGAAGGTTAGGGCAGCTCTGTTGCAGCAATACCCCGATCAGAAAATGTACATGGTTTTTTTAACGCCGTATATCAAAATTAAACTCGGTAATTTCATCAACAAAGCTGATGCCGAGAAAGTCAGAAAAAAAATACTAGACTCAAAGTTGGTGAGCAGCAATATTTATATCGTTTCAGAATTAGTAGAACTTAAGCCAAAAGAAAAAACGACCAATACAGAAGAGTAGTTTAGGCCCTTTGTCACCCATTTTGCTTCTCCTTTTCAGCTGCAATTTTAGCCATCATTTCGTTGTATATTTACAATCAAACACACAATATGCTTACTCTCGTCAAAGAACTTGCAAAGCAATATGCTGCTGAATTTATTGATGTACGCCATCATTTACATGCTCATCCCGAATTGAGTTTTGAAGAATACAATACGTCATTGTTCATACAGGAGAAATTAAAATCATGGAATATTCCTTTTGAGGTGATGGCTAAAACAGGTGTGGTGGCCATCATAAATGGGCTCGAGCCTGAATCCCGAATTCTTGCATTAAGGGCCGATATGGATGCATTGCCCATTTTGGAGGAGAATGATGTTTCTTACAAATCGCAAAATGAAGGGGTTATGCATGCTTGCGGACATGATGTTCATACCACTTGCCTGCTCGGTGCTGCAAAAATATTACAAGAGACAAAAGACAAATGGAAGGGCACGGTTAAATTGATCTTTCAACCCGGTGAAGAAAAAAATCCGGGAGGGGCAAGCATTATGATTAAAGAAGGAGTGCTTCAAAATCCTTCTCCTGAAAAAATAATCGCATTGCATGTACACCCTGGAATGGAAGTGGGCACTTTCAGTTTTAGGGAAGGAAAATCAATGGCAAGTGCAGATGAAATTTACATTACCATCAAATGCAAAGGCGGTCATGCAGCAGCGCCACAACATACTGCAGATTCTATCTTGATTGCCTCTCAATTGGTGGTGAGTTTACAACAGCTTATCAGCAGAAACAATGATCCCTTTAATCCTTCCGTTCTTTCCATAACGGCCATGAATGGGGGCAATACAACCAACGTTATACCTTCAGAGGTGAAGCTCATGGGTACCCTAAGGGCAATGGATGAAACATGGAGATTCAAAGCGCATGAAATCATAACCAACCATACCAGAAACTTGGTTTGTGCATTA
>CANHMN010000085.1 GCA_947461645.1 Chitinophagaceae bacterium
GCATCATTCTGGCAGGAGGACTTGGTACCAGACTTAGAAGTGCTGTACCTGATCTTCCCAAATGTATGGCACCACTAAAAAACAAGCCCTTTCTGCAATATGTAATTGATTATTTGCTTGAACAAAAAGTCAATACATTCATTTTTGCCCTTGGTTACATGAACGAACCAATTATGGAATTTCTCTCCAAACAATATCCAAAACTTAATTATAAAATTGCAACAGAAGACGAGCCACTTGGAACAGGAGGCGCCATCAAAAATGCAATTAAAAAAGCTGAAAAAGAAAACGTATTGGTTCTTAACGGAGACACCATGTTTAAAATCAATATTGAAGAGATTTTCAGCTTTCACCGTCAACATCAAGCCTCATGCACACTTTCACTGAAACCGATGGAAAACTTTGATAGGTATGGAGTGGTGGAAATCAACAAAGAAGGATACATTCAATCCTTCAAGGAGAAACAACATTATGATAAAGGCCTGATCAATGGAGGCGTTTATGTTTTGAACAAAAATTCCTTTTTACAACTTCCGTTACCTGATAAATTTTCATTTGAAAAAGAATACTTGGAAACATATTACAGTTCCCAAAAAATGCTGGGTTTGGTTCAAGACAACTACTTTATTGATATAGGTATACCAGAAGATTACAAACGAGCTGAAATAGAATTGTAAACACAATGACGTGCAAATGAAAATCCCTTTTGAAAGTATAGATTCCGAATGGACACTTTTTTTAGACCGTGATGGTGTAATCAATCATCAAAAAGAAAACGGATACATCAACTTCCCAGATGAATTTGAATTTTATGATGGAGTGATAGAAGCCATTTCCATTTGCACCTCACACTTTGGAAGAATCATAGTTGTTACCAATCAAAGAGGCGTTGGCAAAGGCATTACCACCCTTGAAAATCTCCAAGGCATTCATAAAAAAATGACAGCAACAATTGAAGAAGCCAAAGGAAAAATAAATGCAGTTTATTTATGTACCGATACCAGCGATAAAAGTCCTTGCCGAAAACCCAATACAGGCATGGCCATACAAGCAAAAACAGCATTTCCTGAAATTGATTTCAGCAAATCTATTATGATTGGAAATTCGCTGAGCGATTTGCAGTTCGGCAGAAACTTAGGCACTTATACTGTATTTCTGCGTACAACCAACAAAAGCCCCAATCCGAAAATCAATGAAAATGCAGACTTGTTACTTGATCATCTTGCCGAATTTTCAAGATTGTTAAAGTCGTAAAAAATAAATTCATCCAACATCAAATTACGAATCAAGTAGAGTATTTTGAGAAACATTGAAATTTTTGACATGATAAAATCTCCGTTATTACTATTCTTGTTTTTAATCGGCTTTACCCTATCAATTCATGCGCAACAATTTTCCATAGCTGATAGCAAAGTGTTGCAAACTAAAGAGGATACACTAAAATCATTGGCTATTAATATACTTCAAGCTGAAAGTTATGAGGATCGTGCATCTGCGGATAGCCTTTTTACAAGAGTACTAGTGCGATCATTGAAAACAAAAAACAGTTTTCAATATCCGTTTGACTCACTGGTTAGCATATCGAGAATGTATCCTGCAGACAGTTCCTTTAGAATATTTACCTGGCAACTGATGATCAGCGAAACCAAATTCAAACACCATGGGGCAATTCAAATCAAAACCGCTGATGGCACATTGCAACTTTTTCCGTTGATTGACAAATCTGAAGAAATGAAAAGAATTGAAGATACCATTACCAGCAATCTGGCCTGGGTGGGTGCCATTTACTATAGAATCATTCAAAAGGAATTTGAAAAAAAGAAATGCTATACCTTGATCGGCTACGATGAATTGGGTGCAGAAAGCAGCAGAAAAATAATGGATGTACTTCAGTTCGTGGATGGCAAACCACAATTCGGTGGCAATTTTTTTATACTGCCTAACGACAGCATCAAGCCAAGAAACCCTCTTCGTTTTGTTATGGAATATAAAAAAGGCGCAGGCCCCAAACTTAATTATGATGAAGAACTAGATTTAATTGTAAAAGAAAATCTCGTGTCACAGACCAAAGAACCTGATAAAAAATCAACCCTTATTGGCGACGGTGATTACGATGGCATGAAATGGTACAAAGGAAAATGGGTTTTTGTCAACAAAATATTCAAAGAAGTAACCCCTGAAGGCAATGCGCCAATTCCAATGCCCATAAAAGACAACCCTGAAACAGGAAAGAACAAAGCGAAAAAGAAGAGCAATAATAAATAAGGATAACTTAATCATCCAGCTTCAATACTGCAAGGAAAGCCTCTTGAGGAACCTCAACATTACCTATCTGACGCATTCTTTTCTTACCTTCTTTTTGTTTTTCAAGCAATTTTCTTTTTCTGCTAATATCACCGCCATAACACTTGGCAGTAACATCTTTCCTCATTGCGCTAATGTTTTCTCTGGCGATAACTTTCGCTCCTATAGCGGCTTGTATGGCAATTTGAAACTGCTGACGAGTAAGCAACTCTTTAAGTTTTTCACAAAGTTTTCTTCCAAACTCTTGTGCCCTGCTTCTGTGAATCAATGCACTTAAGGCATCCACTTTTTCGCCATTCAAAAGAATATCCATTCTTACAATATCGCTTTCCCTAAATCCTATTGGATGATAATCGAAAGAGGCATAACCTCTTGTTTGAGATTTCAACTTATCGTAGAAATCAAAAACAATTTCAGTTAACGGCATTTCAAAAATAAGTTCCACCCTGCTAGGTGTTAGGTAACCCTGGTGAATCAACATACCTCTTTTACTGATGCAAAGGGTCATGATATTTCCAATATAATCGGGCTTGGTTATGATTTGAGCTTTGATGAAGGGCTCTTCAATTCTGTCCGTTCTGGTAGGATCGGGCAAAGTGGTTGGATTGTGCACATCAATTTTTTCCCCTTTGATGGTGTAAGCTATAAAACTTACGTTGGGAACCGTAGTAATAACGGTTTGGTTGAATTCTCTTTCCAATCGCTCCTGAATGATTTCCATATGAAGCAGTCCCAAGAAACCGCACCTGAAACCAAAACCAAGCGCCTGTGAAGTTTCCAATTCAAAAGTTAAGGATGCATCATTGAGTTGAAGCTTTTCCATGCAATCTCTCAATTCTTCAAACTTGTCTGTATCTACCGGAAATATACCTGCAAAAACCATGGGCTTCACATCTTCAAAACCATCAATTCGTTGAGCTGTTGGGTTGACAACTGTGGTAAGGGTATCTCCTACTTTTACTTCTTTCGCATTTTTAATCCCGGTAATGATGTAGCCCACATCACCGCAGTTAACTTGCTCCTTCTTCTCCAGACCCAATTTCAATATACCCACTTCATCGGCCTCATATTCTTTTTCTGTGCTGAAAAACTTAACCTTCTCACCTTTCCTCAATGAGCCATTGAATATTCTGTAATAAACGATAATACCTCTGAAACTATTAAAGACACTGTCAAAAATTAAAGCCTGTAAAGGTGCCTCAGGATCGCCGGATGGAGCAGGAATACGCTCACAAATGGCTTGGAGAATTTCTTGAATACCAATTCCCGTTTTTCCACTTGCCAGTAAAATATCTTCCTCTTTACAACCAATCAAATCAATAATCTGGTCTTTTACTTCAGGAATCATCGCTCCATCCATATCTACTTTATTGATAACCGGAATGATTTCAAGATCATTCTCAATAGCCAGGTATAGATTACTGATGGTTTGAGCCTGAATACCCTGTGTAGCATCAACAAGCAATAATGCCCCTTCACACGCCGCAAGCGCCCTGCTCACCTCATAGCTAAAATCAACGTGACCGGGAGTGTCAATCAGATTTAAAGTATAATCTCCATCGGGAGTATTGTTTAATCCAGATTTGTTTTTGTAGGGATAATTGATCTGAATGGCATGGCTTTTAATGGTGATGCCCTTCTCCCGCTCTAGGTCCATATCATCAAGCACCTGAGCCTGCATTTCACGCTCACTGATGGTGTTGGTGGTTTGCAACAAACGGTCTGCCAAGGTACTTTTACCATGGTCTATATGTGCAATGATGCAAAAATTTCTGATGTTCTTCATAACCTACTATTCAACTTTAGTGCACAAAAATAACTGATTTTGGGCGTATTTACGAGAGAATTGGGTACAACAAGGGAAAGCCTAAATAAACCTGTGTTATGTCTCCCTGGAACAGCAAAACAAGTATCATTTATTAGCATGACCATGGCAACTGTAATTGCTAAATTGAAGCAGTACGTTTGCTAAAAAACAAAACAGATGGGGAACCATGATGAAGCAGTTATGCAAAGCAATTTTACAGGTAAATACCAGGGCGATTCCTATCCGAATTTGCCATTGAAGTTTTTAACAGCGGAATCGATTATTGGAGAAAAAGTGTTGAACAACGAAGGAGAATATCTTGGTCATGTAAGAGATATCATGCTTGACATCAGAATAGGAAGAGTAGAATATTATGTGATTGAATTTGGCGGATTTTTAGGATTGGGAGAAAAGTTATTTGCCATTCCATTTGAACTCTTGCTGGTAGACGCGGATGAGAAAGTATTTCGTTTCAATGAAAAAAGAGAGACATTAAAAAAGGCTCCAGGTTTTGATAAAAAACATTGGCCTGAAACCAATGAACACAAAAGATATTATGTTAATGAAAGCTGGAGTTTTTGGAACAATCCCATTTGAGGTAGTTAAAATACACGAATGATTTTCACAAATCTTTTATAGTAATAGCTGCTCATGTTGGAAACCATTACCCCTTTATTTCCACCGGAAGCAGAATGAATAAACTGAAATGATTTTTTATTGCTTTTGGTTACAATACCCATATGCCCCACAACACCTGATTTACTATCTGATCCTGTGAACAAAATAATATCCCCGCGCTTGCTTTTTTTGGGCTTTATCTTTTTACCTGCATTGGTGTATTCAACAGTAGTCCTGGGAACTTTAATGTTAAAATGACTGAATACATACCAAACAAACCCCGAACAATCAAACCCTTTGTCTTTATTTGCTGAACCATACACATACTTGATGCCTTGGAGTGTTTCAGCAAAATCAACAAGTTTATTCGGACTAATATTTTTGGTATCAATATCAACCGGCGGAACACTATTCCTGAGCTCAATATTGCTTTTGAAATGATTGGTAGCATTTGTTCCATTATGTTTTCGGGAGGAAAAGCATCCTGTTAAAATAAAAAGCATACAGACATACCCGAAATATAAAACACCTTTATTCATAACCAAGCTTCAGGAAATTAGGGTAATAGAAACTGTTTTTTTAGATTGAACAGCAAATAAAAACAAAGCAACAGATAAGCAACAGAACTGATAAGCGCTGCCGCATACATTCCATAATGGGGCACAAAAATGGCATCTAACAGCCACACCAAAACCATACCTGCAAAATCTCCAATAAAAATAGCTTTAATGTTACCTTTAGCAAGGTAAATGGAATTTACAAGTGTAAGCACTCCCAAGCCAACATAGCCTGGTAGCAAAATCTTCATTAAGCCATCCATTGTTTTAAATTCTTCACCAAAAACCAATGGATAAAGTAAAGAGCCTATAGTAATTAAAATTACAGCACCTGCGATTATCATGATAAAATAAGGCTTTACCAACTTAACCCATTCTTTAAAGGTGTTGCCCATTTTTTCGGATGCAATAAAAGGCAATAAGGTTGAACTGATTACAGAAGAAAAATAAATGAAATACTGCCCCACCTTTCCGCATTGCACGTAATTACTCAATTCTACGGAAGTACAATATCGCTCAACATAGTAGTTGTCAACACGAAGAAAAACAAAATACACCAGAGAAGAAATCATCACCTGAAAACCATACTTGTAAAAAGAAATTTTGTTGATGCTTCCCTCACCTACCTCCGTTGAAACTTGAAAAGCAGAAAACAACATCAGCAATCCTTGCATGGAGAAAAGCACAGCATACACCATAGCTATTTCTTCTATTGATGGCTTGCTGCTCCATCTCATGATTAAATAAAGGAGAAAAAGCAAATTGGAGAAAATTAAAATATAGTTTTGACGATTGAATTTTTTCAACGCAGATAAAATACCCTGGAATAAAATGAGCATTACATTTCCACAACTGAACAGTAATATCGCCCAAACAGGTTGAATGGATAATGAAGGATAAGATGGCAACAAAAACAACAATACAAATGTGGCTGTCAGCACAAAAAACAAAAACACGCTGAGCAATTCTCTGCGAACAATACGCAACAATCCGGGTTCTCTTGAAATCCAGGATATTGCTGCATAATCCAACCCAATACTGCATAAGAAAGCAATAAAATTTATCGCATACAGTTCGTTGAAAAAATGACCGCTAAGTTGCGCTCCCAAAATTCTCACCAATAAAATGTTGATTATAAATACAACAAGATGGTTGAAGAGCTTGCCTAAAATGTTTTGCTTCAGAATCAGGGAAAAATGCATGCTTGCGTTTTACTGAAAGAGAAAATTAAAACTAAGCCTTTAGGCTATTGATAATTTTTTGGAATTCTGTTGCCACAAGACTGGCACCTCCTACCAATCCACCATCCACATCCGGTTTCCCAAAAATATCTGCGGCATTGGCACCCTTCACACTTCCACCATAAAGAATAGAAATTGAATCTGCAATTTCCATCCCGTATTTCTCTGCAAATACATTTCTGATATGTGCATGCATTTCCTGCGCTTGCTCGCTTGTAGCAGTTTTACCCGTTCCAATCGCCCAAATCGGCTCGTAGGCTATGATAAAATTTCTGATTTGATCGCTACTAAGATGAAAAAGACTTTCCTTCAATTGTTGTTCCACAAAACTGTTTTGGTTGTTTCCCTCGCGAACAGCAAGAGGCTCACCACAACAAAAAACTGGCTTCACTTTGCTTTCAAGTGCTTTGTTTACTTTTTCAGAAAGCAGTGCATTGTTTTCATGATAATATTCCCTTCTTTCACTGTGACCAATAATGACAAAACTTATGTCCATGGATTTTAGCATTTCAGCACTTACTTCGCCAGTATAGGCTCCATTTGAAGTAGATGCACAATTTTGTGCACAAACAAAAATTCCATTAGATAATCTTAAATGGTGTTGAGCCATCATCAGGTAGGGAAATGGAACTCCAAGTAAAACCAACTGGTTATCATTCAATTGAAAGGAAAAGTTTAGCAACTCATTTATCAACTGATCAGCTTGTTCAAAAGTCAGATTCATTTTCCAATTGGCAGCTGCAATTTGTTTACGCATGTTGGTTGTTTTATTTTTTGGGATTATTAAGGCTAGTATTGTCCTTTTGTTAGTTTTTTTTATAGAATTAGGA
>CANHMN010000086.1 GCA_947461645.1 Chitinophagaceae bacterium
GATTTTGTGTATTATAAGCCAATGTATAACGACATCATCATTGATGAAGTGATGTCTGATCCTTTTCCTACTCAGGGCTTACCGGAAAAAGAATGGATAGAAATCCGAAATACAAGTCTTTTTGACATTGATTTATCGGGTTGGTGTTTAAAAAAAAACGATGAACAAAGCGGCGCTATAGGCAAATACATGCTGAAGAAAGACAGTAGCGTGGTGCTCTGTGCATCAGGCTCTTCTGCAGCGCTGATGTTTTATGCTCCAACATTGACGATTAGTGGTTTTCCTTCTTTAAATAATCTTGGTGATACCATTGCTTTGCTGTCTCCCGACAAACAGCACATACACAGTTTAGTCTATTCAAACAACTGGCACGAAAATGAAGTGAAAAAATTAGGAGGTTGGTCTTTGGAAATGATTGATATAACGAAGCCCTGCATAGGCCGGCAAAATTGGTCGTCTACAATAAATGCACATGGTGGCTCGCCGGGAAAAACCAACAGCATCAATGGAACTATTTTTTCTGAAAATCCTCCTGAGCTTTGGCATGCTTTTGTCAATGATTCCCTGACCATAACGCTACAGTTTAAAAGCAGTATTGATAGTGCTTCCGGAGCATTTGTAAACAGGTTTCACATTGAAAATTACAACGGAAACATTTTACAATCCAAACCGCTTGCGCCATTATTTGATAAAGTAGAACTCGTTTTAAACCTGCCTTTACAACGAGGCGTTCTTTACACGATTAAAGCAGATGGTATTTCAGACTGTACAGGTAATACTATCGGCCTGCACAACAAGACCATTTTTGGATTACCGGAGGCGTCAGTAGAAAAGGATATTGTTGTAAATGAAATACTATTCAATCCTAAATCTAATGGTTATGATTATGTGGAGTTATACAATCGAAGTAATAAGGTCATTGACCTACAATCTTTACTCCTTGCCAACAGAAACAACCTTAATCAGCCACACAACATCTGTAACCTAATGGAAACCAACCGTTCATTTTTGCCGGGCGACTATATTGTGCTAACCGAAAACCGAGAAGCTTTGCTACTAAACTATTTTGTTGCGGAGCCGAATAAAGTCATTACGCTACAAAACATGCCATCTTTCAATGATGACGAGGGAAATGTGCTAGTAATGAATAAATCGGGCAGTATCATTGATGAACTTCACTACAAAGACGATTGGCATTTTTCCCTATTGAACAATCTGGAAGGTGTTGCATTAGAGAGAATTAATCCGCAGGCTCCAACCAATGAAATCCAAAACTGGCATAGCGCTTCATCTTCATCGGGCTATGGTACGCCGACGTATAAAAATTCCCAAGCGAGCAACAACCTCTTGTCAGAAGAAATTTTTACCATAGTACCTCAGGTTATTTCTCCCAACAATGATGGAAAAGATGATCTGCTGGGTATTTATTACCAATTCACCGACAATGGCAATGTGGTTACCATTAAAGTGTTTGATGCAATGGGAAGACTTATTGCCAACCCTGTTAAAAACCAACTTTGTGGAACGAAGGGCACTTTTTTCTGGGATGGATTAGATGAAAACAACCATTCTTTATTGCCGGGAATCTATGTTGTTTATTGTGAGTCGTATGGAATGAACGGAAAACTCAGGAAAGGAAAAAAAACAGTTGTCGTAAAGTAAGTGTAAATGAATGCTTATTGATGCAGCGTTTCTTTTTGTTCAAGTCTTCGGCGAACAAATAGGTATCCTCCAAAGGCACAAACCAAAGCAAAAAGCATTAATCCTATTAAGTCGTTTAAATTTTTAAGGTCCTGACTTAGGTTTTCGTATCCGAAAATAGTTGTTCCCAAAGTCAATCCTGCAAATTCAAAAACTATCCAGGCAAGAACAGTGTAAAACTTCCAAATGCCAGGTTTCAGTCCTCTTTCTTTTGCCATAACCCCAATCTTTCTGCAAAGAAAAATCAAGATAAAAATTTCTATCATAATTACACTAAGTCTATTTCAAAATTCACCAGTTGAACAAAAGCAGCAATTCTGCTGTCAATATCCGCTTTGGTAATTTCTTTCATTCTTTCGGGTCCGAATTTTTCTACACAAAAACTGGCAAGTGCGCTACCAACAATAATGGCGGTCTTCATGTTTTCGAAGCTGATGTCTTTGGTTTTAGCAAGGTGTCCTATGAATCCACCTGCAAAAGTATCGCCCGCACCTGTAGGATCGAACACTTCTTCTAATGGCAAAGCAGGAGCTACAAAGACATGGTTTTCGTGAAAAAGCAAAGCGCCATGTTCTCCTTTTTTGATGATGAGAAATTTAGGACCCATTGCCATAATATTTCTGGCAGCTTTCACGAGTGAAAACTCTCCACTCAACTGACGAGCTTCGCTGTCATTTACCAACAGCACATCTACGCGCTTCAATACTTCTTTCAAATCATCCAAAGCAACATCCATCCAAAAGTTCATGGTATCCATTACAATCAACTTTGGTTTTGTTTTGAGTTGATTGATCACACTAAGCTGTAGTTTAGGCATCAAATTACCCAGCATAAGAAACTCGGCACCCTGATAACTGTCAGGAACAATGGGATTGAAGTCAGCCAGTACATTTAAATCTGTAACAAGCGTATCTCTAGTGTTCATATCAAGGTGATATTTGCCACTCCAAAAAAAGGATTTTTTGTCGGGTACCATTTCCACTCCCTCTAATTTCACTCCCCTTGAAGTAAGGGCATCAAGTTCTTCTTTTGGGAAATCGTTGCCTATTATTGATATTTGCTGAATAGGCTGAACAAAATTACTGGCAGCATAAGCAACATAAGTTGCGGAACCGCCAACGATTTTATCTACCTTTCCGAAGGGAGTTTCAATGGCATCAAAAGCCATGGTACCAACAGTAATTAAAGACATAAGATTTGCTTTGTGGTAAAATGAAAAAAAACCGAGCAAAAGTAAGGTATAAAAATCGTATTAGGCGGTTATCTTACATTAATTAAACCAAAAGAACATGCTTTTAAAAATACACCCCGACAATCCATCACCAAGGCACATCAAACAAATAGGCGATTGCATTCGCTCAGGCGGTATTATCATTTATCCAACAGATACGATTTATGGATTGGGGTGCGATATTTTTCAACCTAAAGCCATAGAGAGAATTTGTCAGATAAAAGGAATTGAACCTCAAAAGGCAAATCTCTCCTTTATTTGTAAAGACCTCAGCCACTTGAGCGATTATACCAAAAGCATCAGTACACCATTGTATCGAATGTTAAAGCAATACCTACCCGGCCCCTTTACTTTTATACTACCGGCAAGCAAACAAGTGCCAAAGATTCTTCAAACCAAAAAATCTACCATTGGCATTAGAGTACCGGATAATGAGATTTGCAGAGCCATTTTAGAAGAGGTGGGTCACCCTCTCATTACCGCATCGTTACCCGGAGAAATGGTAGAAGAATATACCGACCCGGAAATTATTGCAGAGAATTTCAGTAAAAAAGTAGACATCATCATAGACGGCGGTATAGGAGGAACCATACCTTCCACTATTGTTGATTGTACCAAGGAAGACTGGGAAATAACAAGACAGGGCTTGGGTGTTTTTGAATAAAACCAAGCTTTCAATCATCTCAACAGTAATGAAGAAACTCTGGCCTCACGCCGCACTACTAGGAACCAATATTTTTTTCGCCATAAACTTTACGGCGATAAAATATCTTATCAACGGCCGATATGTGCAAGCATTTGGACTCAATTTTATTCGGATGCTCGTAACCGTTATAATGCTTTGGTTCATTTACCTGTTTAAAAAGAATAAATTCGTTCTTGATAAAAGCGACTTGTGGAGGCTTTTGTTTTGTGCACTAACAGGGATAGTCATTAACCAGCTTTTGTTCATCAAAGGGCTATCTCTTACGTATTCTATACATGCATCCTTGTTGATGTTGGCCACTCCGATTATGATTACGCTTATTGCAGCCGTTGTGCTCAAAGAAAAAATTACGCCACTTAAATTGACGGGGTTATTCTTGGGAATCAGCGGAGGAGCCTTATTGATAACGGCTAGAGAAAACACCGGTTCGGGGTCTGATGTAGTTTGGGGAGATATTCTCGTTGTACTTAATGCGGTATCTTATTCTGTTTACTTTATCATTGTTAAACCATTAATGAAAAAGCACCATCCGATAGATTTGATCAGAATATTATTTACTATAGGATTGGTGGTGGCCACCCCTTTTTGTTGGAAGGAATTCACTCAAATTCAATGGCAACAATTTACAGCTGTTGAATTTTATGTTTTGGCATTGGTTACGGTTGGCGGTACATTTTGCGCGTATGTTTTCAATGTGATTGGAATCAAATACTTAGGCCCTTCTGTGGCAGGTTCATACATTTATTTGCAACCACTTTTTGCTACAGCTGTTGCCATGTTTGTATTGGGTGAGACGCTGAATGCTTACAAAATATTTGCTGCTGTACTTATTTTTGCCGGCGTGTTTATGGCCAATAAATCAAGAGCTAATGTTTGAGTTTGTTTTCGTTGAAACCGATGAGCAATATGTTGCTGCGTCACTTCTCTTCCGCGAATATGCGCAATGGCTAGGCATTGATCTCTCTTTTCAATCTTTTGAAAAAGAACTCATTGATCTCAAACAAATGTATGCAAGTCCTATAGGAATGATTTTGCTGTGTAAGTCTGACAAGGCTTATGTGGGTTGTGTTGCCGTAAGGCCAAATGAAGCACTCGTTGCGGAATTGAAAAGAATGTACGTAAAGCCAGTGTTTCAAAAACAAGGGGTTGGTCAGGAATTACTGGAGAGGTCTCTGCTTTTTTGTAAACAAGCTGGTTATGAAAAAGTAAGATTAGATACGCTTAATACCATGACGCCGGCTATGCAATTGTATAAAAAAAATGGTTTTGTTGCCATACCGGCTTATTACCACAATCCTTTTTCGGAGGCTGTTTATTTTGAGAAATCACTCTTGTGATTGTTGTCAAATTCTTCAGGAGATAAAACAAAAAGCAACTCCTTTTTACTTTTAGCAAAATCAGACCAGTTTTCTGTGTTACTTTTCACTGCTACAACAGCACAGGTAGGCATTGAATCTGAAAACTTATTCGGAACCAGTGAGTGGGCAAATGCTGTAATACCGGGATTGTGGCATACAACAGCCATGTTGTTTTTATCATCAGCAAATTCTGCAACAATTGTTTCAATATTGTCGGCATCTGCCAGGTAAAGCAAAGGTTCTGCATACATGTTGAACTCCTCAATGCCACAGATATTTGCGATCTGTTGTGCAGTTTGCATGGTACGCAATGCGCTGCTGAATACTATTGCATCAATAACAACATTTTTATGGAGCAGCTGATGGCCAATGAACTTCGCTTCATTTATTCCTGTCGAACACAAAGCCCTTGAGAAGTCGCTGCCATTTTCAGAACGCCATTCGGCTTTTGCATGTCTGATGATGAAAAGCGTTTTCATACTTGTAAATGAAAAACTGTTTTTTGATAAATCCTTATCTTAAAAAATCAAAGGCCACTAAGCGTTAATCCTACTTGTAGTAATTTCATTGGCGCAGTAGTGTTGTCTTTAAAGAGGGATGGATTAAGGTTATAAGATCCGAAAATACTAAAGTTGCCGTAACCTACTCTTGCTGTAGCAGCAACGCGGGTAGTATTGAAGTAAGATTTGCTGTTGATTTTCTCTACCACATCATTTAGTTTAGAGCCATCGGAGCTTTGAAGCTCTTTTCCTTTTGTATGTGCATTTAAAAGAGTTGCAATCTTTAACCCAACAGCTATTTTAAATGACTTATTGGCTTTTTCCGGGTTTGAAGAATAACGTAATTCAAGAGGAAGCTCCAAGTAAGAAGTACTTACTTTATATTTCTTGTATCTTGAAGAAGAGTCAAGAGATTCAAAGCTGAGCATGGGGGTATTTCCTTCAATATTTGCCCTTAGGTTATCAAAGAAAATATGGCTGGTTGAAAAGCCCAAACCAAATGCAATACTGAGTTTTGGGTTTGATTTAAAAGGCTTGTCCAACATGAAGTAAACGTTTGCGCCTCTTGAAGAACCTTTTCTTTTATTATCTATGCTGTCGGGAGCATTTAACCACCTGTCGGAACTTAACTGAACTACGATGTGATCAGAAGGACGATTGGACAAGTCTATTTTTTTCTTTGCAGCATCTTGTGCAAAGCTTTCCATTGTAGCCATAAATAAAACAACAGAGAAAAGAAGTCGCTTCATAATTATTGATTTCATACTATAATTAAATATTACAACAAAGATAAAGCTAGTTGTTTACAACCACAGCTTTAAAATGTTGAGTGCTGTCATAAAAAAAGAGGCCATCCTAAGACAGCCTCTTTATGATTATTTGTAATAGCTTTAGAATTTGTTGATTTTCTTAACCAATGTTTGATTAGCCAATTGAATGGTTACAACATAAGAACCGCTGTTTAAAGTAGATACAGGGATATTCAATGTATTGCTGCCTTCAATGATGTTTACAGAGGTATTGAAAACTCTTCTTCCGGCAAGGTCAGTGATAAACAATGTTGCCTTTTCAGCCTTGTCGGCATCAACCAATACTCTCATGTTTTGAGAAACAGGGTTTGGACTAACAATCATATCTGCAAAAGACAAGTGTTTTACGTTCTTTATTTCGCTGAAGCGGAAGCTGTTGTCATTGTTGATTAATTTCAAACGATAGTAATTGTTTCCTTTGTTTGGAGTAGCATCAACAAAGCGATAATTTTTAGCCGTACTGCTGTTTCCTGCAGCAGCTACAAATCCGATTTCGTTGAAATTTCTTCCATCTGTACTGCGCTCAACAATAAATTTGCTTGCGTTTGTTTCCTGACTAGTTACCCATGTTAAGTTGTTAACAGAAGCGGTGCGCTTAGCATCGAAACTCATCATCGTAACAGGAAGAGCCACGTAAGGGAAAATCTTGATATTGTCTACACCAGAAACATTACCCCACTGACTTACTCCTTCAAAACCGATCTGAACGGTTTGTCCTCTATAAGAATCAGGAATAGTTACAATTTCTTCTTTCCAATAAGGGATAGCAACATTTTCATATCTTCCAAACCCTTGTAATCTTGTCCACGTTTGTCCTTTGTCGTTAGAAATCACAACAAATACGCTGTCATCAAAGCTGGAGAAGCTGTTGTCTCTTGTCATAAAGAAGCTAACGCCTGTTGTATTTGAAGGAAGCAATGAAATACAGTTGCTGTACAAACGACTTACGAAGTCTTGTGTGTTGAGGTCTCCATCACCTTCTTCTGCATCATAAAGCGCTTCAAACAAGAAATATTTATTGCCATCAATTGGATCA
>CANHMN010000087.1 GCA_947461645.1 Chitinophagaceae bacterium
CATTTCCTCAAGTATTATGAAAATGCAGAGGACCTTAAGCTAAAACCTGATTCGAGAACCAGAATGCAACCAAACGGATTGCGACAATCTTCAACAGGAAACAACAGAAACGAAGGGAACGATCGAAATTTCAACAGAAGAGATAATGGCTACACTCGCCTTTTTGTGAACTTAGGAACAAAAGATGGCTTTTATAAAGCTAGCTTCTTGCAATTCATTCTTGATGAGAGCAACATGAAAAAAGAGATTTTAGGAAAAATAGATCTCAGAGAAATGAATACCTGGGTTGAAGTGGACAAAGCAAGTGCCGGCAAACTCATCAAAGCTATAGATGGTAAAAGATACAACAACAGAACCATCAGAATGAATGAAGCAGATGGAGGCTACCGTAAACCAACAGACGAAGGCAGAAAGAAAACTTACCAGCCAAGAGAAAGAAGAAGTTATTAAAATAAATGTCCGCCTAAAAAGCGGACTTTTTTATGCCAATTCCAATAGGGTAATTTCGGGCATAATACCTACTCTACCCGGGTATCCAAGGAATCCGAAGCCTCTGTTGACATATAATTTTTGATGGCCATTTTCATACAGACCAGCCCATTCATTGTAAACATATTGAACCGGACTCCACTTGAAACCGGGCAACTCAACACCAAATTGCATTCCATGTGTATGACCGCTCAAGGTTAGATGAATGTTTTCATAGTCTTTTAAAACTTCTGCATGCCAATGGCTTGGATCATGGCTCATGAGAATTTTAAAATCGTCGTCCTTTAACCCTTCATAAGCCTTATCGAGTTTTCCATATTTTGGAAACCTTGCCTTAGCACTCCAGTTTTCAACGCCTATTAAAGCCAGCTTGTCATCTCCTTTCTGCAATAAAACATGTTCATTTAAAAGCAATTTCCATCCCATATCGGCGTGAACTTTTTTAAGCCGATCAAGATTTTCTTCTTTTGTAATGCCCTCTTTATCGGGCCATTGAACATATTCTCCATAATCGTGGTTGCCTAAACTGGAATAAACGCCCAATGGGGCTTTAAGTTGGGCAAACAAATCCATCAAGTCATTCATTTCAGAAGCTCGGTCATTCACTAAATCTCCGGTAAAAAGTATCAAGTCGGCATGTTGACTATTGATGATATCGATACCTTTTTTAACTGCTTCTTTATCACTTAGACTTCCGCTGTGAATGTCACTGATGTGAATAATCTTCAATCCTTTGAATGCATTGGGAAGATTGGGAAAAGTAAGCTTTTGTTTAATCAACTTGTAATTGTATTTATTGGAAAATCCGGAGAGCAGGCTACCAAACAAAAGCGTACCTGTTGATACACCCAGCCAACTCATAAAAAGCGATCTTGTGATGTTATCATCTGTGGTGACAACATTTACAGCATCATCCATTTTATAGCTTGCTTTGAAAAGAAAGTTTATTTTCAGAAGGATCCACTGAATTAGTCTTCTCAAATCATCAATCATAAAAAACAAAACCATGATTAATTTGGCGATGAACAAACCCAAAACAATGGAGAATAGAAATGTCTTCAATGACTTACCTAAAAAATCAGTTGATGAAAATGCAAACAAAAGAATTACAGTTACTGAAAAAAAAGTGAGGCATCCATAAAGGGAAAAAACCAATAAACGTGTTTTGTCGGAGGCATTTTGCACCATCAACTTAATGGCTTGTAAAACATACAAGTCTACCAGTAGTACAATTAAAAGGAAAATAAAAAGCCCGAAGGAAGAACGCATCTAAATGGATATTGTAAAATTAATAGGACAAAAAATCTGCCAATTGTTGTCTGATGGCAGTTAATGTTCCTTCATCACCAATAAGATTATTATCATTCATAAGCTTATCCACCATGCTAAGAGGCAAACGGTTAGGGTGAACAGTCATTTTCATGTGCATCAATGAGCCAGTAAAATGTTCCATACCTCTTAAGTTACCAGCTCTTCCGGTAGACACCCCAGTGAGCAATGCTTTCTTATGGTGCCAGCAGGTTGAAACAGCAGAATTGTCAATCATCAGTTTGACAATTCCGGGAAATGAGCCATTGTATTCAGGTAAGATAAAGATGAACTTTTCAGCCGGTATCAGGAATTCGCTTTCCATTGCCACAAATGCATCATTTTTAACAGTTACATTATGGGAGGACAAATCAAGCAAACGGCATTGAACATTGGCTTCCTTTAGTAATACTTGATAGGTTTGTGCTACCTTAAGTGAATTGCTGCCTATTCTTGAAGTGCCTGAAATAAGTGTAATCATATTCGTCAATTGTGTTTAAGTGGTTGCCTAAGATTACAAATCCAATGCCTTAAAGTTCAATAATTTCTTACATTAAAAAACATTTATCCACTTTAGCAGCAAACCTTAATAACTTTGGGCAATTTTGGGCAAGATTGAGCAAAAAATCACCGATTTTTGTTTACTATACCAATATTACATATTAAACAATTATGGCAAGAATTATAGGCGTAGCCAATCAAAAAGGAGGAGTAGGCAAAACAACAACAGCGATCAATTTGGCTGCCAGTTTGGCTGTATTGGAGTACAAAACGCTTTTGGTAGATGCAGATCCTCAGGCTAACAGTACCACAGGTGTAGGTTTCGATTTACATAACGTCACCAAAAATCTTTATGACTGCATGGTGAATGAAGCTGATGCCAAAGATGTTATCCTTAAAACTGATATCCCCTATTTAGATTTGATTCCTTCTCACCTTGATTTGGTTGGGGCAGAAATAGAAATGATTAATTTTCCCAACCGTGAAATGGTGCTTAAAAAAGTATTGGACTCCGTTCGTTCTGAATACGATTTCATTATCATCGATTGCTCACCATCACTGGGCTTAATCACCGTAAATGCACTTACTGCAGCAGACAGTGTGGTGATACCCGTTCAAACTGAGTTTTTTGCACTGGAAGGTTTGGGCAAATTGCTTAATACTGTTAAAATTGTACAGAACAGACTTAATACTGATCTTAAAATTGAAGGAATTTTAATGACCATGTACGACGGAAGATTGCGTTTGTGCAACCAGGTGGTAAGTGAAGTGAGAAGACATTTTGAAGAAATGGTTTTCAGCAGCATCATACACAGAAATACAAGATTGAGTGAGGCCCCAAGCGTTGGAAAGCCAGTTATACTCTACGATTCCGACAGCAAGGGCGCAGTAAATTACCTCAACCTTGCCAAAGAAATTTTACAGAAAAACAACATGACAAAAATCAACCAAGAGGATAAAATTATTTAAGCGTTAAAATAATTTAACCGTTGAGTAAAACCTTAAGCATCAACAACTAAGTTTCCGTTATGCAGAAAAAGTCAAACGATTTAGGAAAAGGAATCAGAAGTCTGCTTCAAAACATCGACGCAGATCTCAAGAATACCGCAGGTAGTTTAAAGCCTGAAGTGATAGAAAAAAATGCAGGCACTTCATTTGTCAATCTTGATTTGATTGATGTAAACCCACATCAGCCCAGAAAAGATTTTGATGAAACTTCTTTGAGTGAATTGGCAAGTTCTATAAAGATGCATGGCATAATTCAGCCGCTTACCGTATCACCCATACCCAATGGCAGATACAGATTAATAGCAGGTGAAAGAAGATTCAGGGCTTCGCGAATTGCCGGCATAAAGGAAGTACCCGTTTACGTTAGGGCACTGAACAATGACAACATTCTTGAGTTGGCCCTATTGGAAAACCTTCAACGCGAAAACCTCAATTCCATTGAAATTGCATTGAGTTACAAACGATTGATGGATGACCTTGATTACACGCAAGACAAGGTTGCAGAGCGCATGGGAAAAGAAAGAAGTACTGTAACCAACTACATCAGGTTGTTGAAACTTCCACCCGAAATTCAGGTTGCAGTGAGAAACAGCGCCATAACCATGGGACATGCAAGAGCCATAATTAATGTTGATGCCATTGAAAAGCAACTTTTTATTTTTAGTGAAATCAAGAAAAAGGGACTTTCTGTAAGACAAACAGAAGAGCTGGTTAGAAAATTATATACTGGTGCTCCTTCGAAAAGTACAGGTAAAGCAGCTGTACCAGATACGTATAAAAAAATTGAAGACAAAATTGCTTCTCAATTTGGTACGAAAGTAAAATTGAACCACCACAAAAAAGGTTATGGCAACATCACTTTTGAATACTACTCTTTGGATGAGCTTAATGCCCTTTTGGATAAATTAAATGTCAGTGTCAGCTGACGGCACTCCCCTATGTTCAGAATATTATCAATGCTTTTTCTGTTGTTGACTTTTGGCTGTAGAATTGCCACTGCGCAATCTGACAGCATGATGAACAACACCAAGAACACATCGATTGCAAAGAATACTTTTAACCCAAAAAAAGCAATTGTAAGGTCTGCTATCCTTCCCGGATGGGGTCAAATCACCAATAAAAAAATATGGAAAGTACCCATCGTTTACGGCGCATTGGGCACAACCTCTTATCTTTTTTTCAGAAACCTCAGACAATACAAAGATTCCAAAAATGCCTATATTTTGGCAACAGATGGTGACCCTACCAATGACTATCTGATCAAGCAGCCCTATTTTACGGTAAAAAACCAACCCGAAAGAATTAGAACATTCAGAAACCAGGTTCGTCAGAATGTAGATTATTGTGTGTTGTATTTTGTGCTGTTTTGGGGTTTTAATGTAGCAGACGCTGCTGTAGATGCTCATTTGAAATCATTCGACATCAGTGATAACCTAAGTATAGAATGGAAGCCATCCGTGACCCCAACGCTGAATGGACTTTCAACCGGAATAGGACTTACATTGAATTTCTGATGAACACTTAAAAACCATCCGAAAAGAAAACGGCATCATTATTGAACAATAGTGCATTCGTCCGGAGATTCTTAAAAGTTATCCGTTAATTGACAAATTGTCCTACTATCAAATATTACTATGAATAAAATGTTTTTACAAGGGAGTGAAGATGAAATGGAGTTCATGCCCATCATCCCGCTAAATGAAGAAGATTCCAACAACGATACGCAGCCTATACCAGATGAGTTGCCTATTTTACCTTTGAGAAATACTGTTTTGTTTCCAGGGGTTGTTATTCCTATTACCGTTGGCAGAGACAAGAGCATTAAAGCAGTAACCGATGCCTACAAACATGACAAACTGATAGGCGTTGTAGCGCAAAAAGACAGTTCTATTGAAGAACCCGGTGTTATTGATTTGGAATCAATTGGGACCGTTGCCAAAATTGTGAAGTTGATCAAAATGCCTGATGGAGGCACCACCATCATTATTCAGGGAAGGAAAAGATTTAAAATTGAAGAGATCACCAGCGAAGAACCTTACTTCAAAGCGAAAATCAGTATACTGCAGGAAGAAATTCTAAAAAACGATCCAGATTTTGATGCCATGGTCAGCAGTATAAAAGACCTTGCTGCACAAATTGTAGGCTTGTCGCCAAATTTACCAAGCGAAGCTGCTATCATACTAAAGAATATTGAAAACCCTTCCTTCCTAATTCATTTTGTAAGCAGCAACCTGAATTGCGACCTTAAGCAAAAGCAGCAATTACTTGAAATCAACAACATCAAAGAACGTGGTGAATTGCTGATGAACCTGATGCATACAGAGTTACAGTATGCCGAATTGAAAAACAAAGTAACCAACAAAACCAGAGCAGAACTCGATAAACAGCAAAGAGATTATTTTCTTCAGCAACAACTGAAAGCCATTAAGGACGAATTGGGAGGCGAAAATGCTGCTGAGGTAAAGGAGATGATGAAAAAAGCGGAGAACAAAAAATGGACTTCGGCCGCCAAGGAAATGTTTACCAAGAGTATTGAAAAGCTCGAGCGAATGCATCCCTCCACACCCGATTATTCGGTTATCTACAATCACCTTGATTTGATGTTAGACCTGCCTTGGGAAGAATACACGGAAGATTCTTATGATCTGAAAAAAGCTAAAAAAGTGCTTGATCACGATCACTACGGAATGGATAAAATAAAAGAACGTATTCTCGAATACCTTGCCGTTTTGAAGTTGAAGGGTGATATGAAAAGTCCGATACTTTGTTTCATTGGCCCTCCTGGAATTGGAAAAACCAGTTTAGGCAAAAGTATAGCAACTGCCATCAACAGAAAATACGTGAGGTTAAGTCTTGGTGGCTTACACGATGAAAGTGAAATTCGCGGCCACCGAAAAACTTATATCGGAGCGATGCCCGGAAGAATCATTCAATCCATCAGAAAAACTAAATCAAGCAATCCGGTAATGATACTTGATGAAATTGATAAGATAGGCAATGACCATCGTGGAGATCCTTCATCTGCTTTATTGGAAGTGCTTGATCCTGAACAAAACCATTCGTTTTACGACAATTACCTGGAACTAGAATATGATTTAAGCAAAGTCTTGTTCATTGCAACGGCCAACAACATTAACAGTATTCAACCTGCATTGAGAGATCGTTTGGAAATAATAGACCTGAGTGGTTATGCTACTGAAGAAAAAATTGAAATAGCAAAACAGCACCTCATCAAAAAACAAAAAGAGATGCATGGGTTGAAAGAGAACAGCTTTAAAATAAGCGACAGTGTTCTTGAAAAAATCATTACCGAATATACCCGTGAAAGTGGTGTAAGGGAACTTGACCGTTTACTTGCAAGCGTGATGCGATATCAGGCAAAAGAAATGGTGGTGAAAGGCAAAATAAAACCAACTGTAACCAATGCTGA
Source organism: Chitinophagaceae bacterium (assembly GCA_947461645.1). GTDB lineage: Bacteria > Bacteroidota > Bacteroidia > Chitinophagales > Chitinophagaceae > Ferruginibacter. The sequence continues at coordinate 6,737 of CANHMN010000087.1, forward strand.
TGTTGAAAAAATACTTGGCAAATCAAAATTCAGCAATGAATTGTACAAAATGGCCAACATGCCGGGAGTGGCGGTTGGGCTTGCGTGGACCTATGTTGGAGGTGATATACTTTTTATTGAAGCACAAACCAGTGAAGGAAAAGGAGAGCTCAAACTAACCGGCAATTTGGGCAATGTGATGAAGGAAAGCGCCACCACCGCATTTACATGGATACAAGCCAATGCTAAAAAAATAAACATTGACCCACAGCAGTTCACCACAAAAAATGTGCACATTCATATCCCTGAAGGAGCCGTTCCAAAAGATGGTCCAAGCGCAGGCATCACTATGATGACAGCTCTAACCAGTGCATTTACCGGCAGAAAAATAAAGCCCTATTTTGCCATGACAGGCGAAATTACACTAAGAGG
>CANHMN010000088.1 GCA_947461645.1 Chitinophagaceae bacterium
AATACTTATCCAAATTAAAATTTTCAAGGTACACCAAATTGATTTTCTTTTTTGGTGATTTACTTATTCTAAGCGGATCTTTTTATCTTTCTCAGTACCTAAGATTTGGAAGCAAGGCTTCCATTCAAAACTTTGAACCAAGGACTATTTTAATTCTTTCTGTTCTGTTTTGGATTGGTCTGGTAATCTATTTTGAAGCCTATGAATTTGTAAGGACGGGAAGATTGGAGAAATTTATTCTCAAAACCCTAAGGATTGTTTTTTTGCACATCGTGTTAATTGCTTTCTTGATCATTGCACTAAAGTTCTACAATACATCCAGATTGAGTCTTATTTATTTTTATGTCTTGGCTGTTCCACAATTTATTTTATTTCGCTTCATTGTGATTAAAGTACTTAAGTGGGGAAGAAGGCTTGGTTATAACTACAGAACAGTAGTTTTTCTTGGATGCAATAGTGAGTTAAGCCGGATGCAGGACCTGCTAGCCTCAGATTTAAGCAGGGGATATAAAATTCTTGGATATTTTGATGCTGATGTAAATCAACAATCTAATTTACCCTATTTAGGCAATGTAGGTCAGGTTGAAAATTATATAAATGAACAAAAAATTGACGAAATCTACATTGGGCAAGAGGGCAACGATGCCGCGTCATTAAGCAACATAATTCTTCGAGCTGAGAAAAAGATGATTAGAGTAAAGATCATTCCCAATTTTCAACAATACACCAAGTTAAGAAAATTGAGTTTGGATTTTTATGGGAGTCTGCCTGTTTTGTTGTTGTTGAAAGAGCCCCTGGAAAATCCCATCAACAGGTTATTGAAAAGGACTTTTGATTTGGTTTTTTCTTTAATGGTCATCACCCTTGTTTTTCCTTGGCTATTCCCGTTTATGATGATTCTGATCAAGTTAACTTCAAAAGGGCCTGTTTTTTTTAAGCAACTTAGAACCGGTGAAGATGGAGTTGAATTTCTTTGCTTTAAATTTAGAACAATGAAAGTTAATGCCCTTTCAGATGAATTGCAGGCTACACAAAATGATAAAAGACTCACTGCTTTGGGACCTTTTCTGAGAAAAACAAATATAGACGAACTCCCTCAGTTTTTTAATGTACTTGTTGGCAATATGTCTGTAGTTGGCCCTAGGCCTCACATGTTGAAACATACTAAAGAATTTTCTTCGGTTATAAATAATTATTTGGTGAGGCATTTCGCCAAACCGGGAATCACTGGCTGGGCTCAGGTTTGTGGCTACAGGGGTGAAACAAAGGATATTATAGATATTGAAAAAAGAGTAGAATTTGATATTTGGTATATTGAAAATTGGACTTTTTACCTTGATTTGAAAATAATTTTTCTGACAGTTTGGAATACCATCAAAGGGGACAAGAAAGCATATTAATCAAGTTTACTGTTATTTAACAATAAAAAAATGCCGGGAAATCCGGCATTTTTTTATTGTGGGTGTTACTTGAATAGGATTAATGAAGTAGAAGAACAGTTCCTTTTCTTACGATAACTTTTCCGTTTTTGTCCATGCCTTTTACTATCCAAACGTAAGTTCCGTCAGGCTGCATTCTTCCGTTTTTGGTGCCATCCCAACCTGCAAGCCATTTGTTGGTTTGGAATACAAGCTCGCCGCTACGGTTGTAAATTTTAAACCATTCCGTGTAAGAAATTCCTGAGGGGACAACTCTGAATATATCATTCAAGCCATCACCATTTGGTGAGAATGCATTAGGAGTATTATAATCCGGTCCTGGATAAACTTTTATAAATATACTGTCGTTGCCAACACAGCCTTGAGCATCTGTTACCCTTACAGTAAACAATTGGTCATCATTAAGGATAACCACAGGGTTGCTTCGGTCTGTGTCAGATATGTTGGTAAAGAATATTGATGGGCTCCATAAGTAATTAATACCGCCGGTAGCTCTCAATTGATGTGGTTGACCGATAACTGCGATGGTGTCGTTTCCTGCGAATGCCGGTACTGGTGGTTTAACGACTACCGTTACATCGTCTGATATGGCAAAATTACATCCGTAAAGATCTCTTACAGTCAACGTATAAACTTGTGTTTGTTCTGGTGTGACACTTGTTACAAGTACAGTTGGATCAGCAACAGTAGCGGCAGGAGACCATTCATAAGTAACCAATCCGGACGAATCATTATTGGTTCCGGTCAGTACGGCATAGGTATCATAATTACATACACTTACATTTTGACCGGCATCGGGGTCTGGTTTATGCAATACATTTACAGTGAACGTGTCTTTTCTGTTGCAAAATCCCCAGTTTGCTGAGATTACATAGTTAAGGGTATCACTAGGTGTGGCTGTAGTATTATTGATGTTGGGGTTACTAATGGTTGCCAATGATGCCGGAGTATTTGGCAGAGTGCTCCAATTGAAAGAAGTATTGCTTGTTGCAATAGGGTTAAGGACTGCAGTTAATGTCATAGAACTGGCTTCGCAAACTGTGGTGTCATTAATTGGTCGGAGGTTCATGGCATCATCCAATGCCAAATCAATCAAAGTGTCCATGGAGATACAACCAACATTGTCCTTAATTAAAAGGTGGTATTGTAGGTTAGAATTTAGTCCAGTTGCAATGGGGTTTGGTGCTGCAGGTAATGGGTTGTAGGTATTGCCTCCGTCTATGGAATAACTGAATGGAGCAGTCCCACCTGTAAAGGTTACTGAGTTAATGATTCCATCATTACCCAAACAACTTGTAGAAGTGGTATCTATTCTTTGAAAACGAATGGTATCCTTTACAACATACATAGTGTCTGTATTATAAGAAAACGCTGTTGGATCATTCAAGTCAACATATTTTGTTCTGATAAGGTAAACAGTTGAGTCTGTGAAGTTTGCAGGCAATGGTATGGTTGGGAAGTTGATGCTGTAGGTACTTTCGTCTAGTCTGGTGGTATCATTTGCAGTTGAATATGGAACCAATGCTGTAGGAGATAGACTTTGGTTTGTAGTATAAATAAGATTGTTGAAAGTATCTCTAATTTCAACCTCTCTGTACAAAGTATTAGAAACAGAACTAGGAATAAAACGCCAAACTTCAGGTGCAGAGGGTAGCACTTGCCATGGTGGACTTGAAGCTCTTCTGTTTGGTGCCATCAAGCCGTCATTTTTTGCCATGTTTTGAATACCTACCATGGCTTTACCAGAATTCCACGCATTACAAATTCTCTTCTCTGACATGAATACATCAATAACACCTGTAGATTCATGCAGAATGATTTGGTGGGTGTTCAATCTGTTGTTGCATGATGTGCTGTAAAGAGGTACATCAGCATAGGTTAAAACAAACTTTCTGTTTGGAGTAGCCCCTATTAAACTATAGAAGATTTTCATTGTAGAGGGTGGATTGGCTTGAGGCCTCGGGTCAAGGTCGTGAAAAGGTCCGGCAATCATACCTGCATAATAGCTGGTATTGGGAAAATCCCCAGGAGTTAGGTTCCACGTAGCATATTGATTTTTTTCGGTAAGGTCAAAAGAGAGGTATCCATTGGTGCTGACTACAACAGAATCAAATGTTTGGCCATAAAATGTAAAACCGAAACCAATTGGCACAGAAGACGAAAACCTGTCATCAATAGGATCCAATACAGAGTCGGCTACTATACCAGGTTCTATGTATGGTCTGCAACCTCTTCTTGTACTAACATTCTTCACCTCGTATTCATTGCCAATAGAGGTAATAGATCTAATATCCTCAACGAGATAAGTTGGAATATTAAAAGTAGCTCCAGAACCACAAGGCCTGTAAACGGTGATGGGACAATTTAATGATTGGTTTTGACCATTGGAAATCAGACTAATCATATTGAGTGTTATCAATACGACGAAAAAGTTTACTTTAATTTTCATTGCGTTTAAGTTATAATCGCCAATAGTTTAATATGTTACTTGGCACGGAATAAAGGTAAAAAAAAAGTTAAACAAAAGCATTTTTCTTGAAGAATCTGTGTATTTTTCTTTTGTAGTTTATGATTTACTCAAAACCCCGATGGTTAGGCTTTTAGAAACTTCTTGCTTTAATTGATTTTTAATTGTTTAATGATGAAATATATCGGCTTTTGATAGTTTGGGTATTATTCTGGGTTTCTTATTAAGGGTCGTATTTTATTAACTAAAAATATTTACAAATAGTAACGGGCTAATCATGCAAAATGAAATTTCTTTGGTGAGTACATTTCTGAACGAATTGACAAATGCTAATATTTTGGGATTGAATTTGATTTGCAGTAGCAACGTGCAATATCACAATCCCCTAATGGGCTATTTGCATTCGGATCAGGTTCAGAATTTGTGGCAATATTCAATCAACAATGGAATAAAATATTCAAACTTTGAAAAACCAGAAGTATTGGGTGACGGCTACTTTAAAGTTAAAGGGAAGCTTAATTATACTATAGTTAAGCGTTCTGCAAATGAACAGCCTTGTAATATACATATCAGAATTGAAAACGGGAAAATTACAGAATACAGCGAGGCATTTAGTCTGCATAAAATGGCACAAATTCATAGCCCTTTTTGGGGATGGCTTTTGGGCTGGAACAGATACTACCAAAACAACATGAAAATCAAAGCCAGAAAAAGGTTGTTTGATTTCATGAATCAACGATGAAATTAAATGTCTATTCTTGCATTTTTACATCAAAAACATTTACTCTACTGTAGTTATTTTAATGATGTTTGTTGGAAGATGAAGGTCTATGGGAGTACTTCCAGTATTCACAACTACTTCGCCCTTTTTTAAAAAGCCTCTTTTCTTTAAAATTTCTATTTGGTCAAAAATAATATCATCGAGTGTTTCTTCTTCGGCATAATAAATTGCTCTTACACCCCAGCTTAGACTTAGCTGGTTGATGAGTGACCTCTCTTTACTAAATATGTACAAAGGCGATTTAGGTCTGTAACTGCTAAGCATAAACGCAGTATATCCACTCTGTGTCATGCCTATAAGCGCATCAGCCTTTGCATCATTTGCTAGTTTGCAAGCACTATAACAAACAGCATCACTTAAAAAGGAAGGGGAGTGAGGTTGAGGCCTTAGAATATCGTCTCTGTTGTAATCGTAAACTGAATTTTCTATATTAAGAATAATTTTACTCATGGTTTCCACCACAAGGGTAGGGTAGTTGCCGGTAGCCGTTTCCCCACTTAGCATTACAGCATCAGCTCCCTCCAATACAGCATTGGCCACATCACTTACTTCGCTTCGGTTGGGCTTGGTTCTGTCAATCATGCTTTCCATCATTTGAGTGGCTACTATAACAGGCTTCGCTCTGTGCATGCATTTTCTGATGATGTCTTTTTGTATCACAGGAACTTGCTCTACAGGTATTTCTACACCCAAATCTCCTCTGGCTACCATCACGCCGTCGCTTTCCAAGATTATTTCGCGAAGGTTTTTTAGGGCTTCGGGCATTTCAATTTTGGCAATTACTTTTGTTTTTACTTTTTGGGCTGCTATTCTTTTTTTCAAATCAATAATGTCATCCACTTTGCGTACAAAAGAAAGCGCTACCCAATCTAATTTTTCTGCAATGATGAATTCTAAATCGAGAATGTCTTTTTCTGTCAGTGAAGGCAAAGTGAGTTCACTGTCGGGAAGGTTTACGCCTTTTTTGGGGAGTAGAATGCCGCCAAGTGTTATGTTTACCAAAATCTCTTTGTCGTTTAAGATTTGGGAAACTTTTACTTCCATTTTCCCATCATCCAAAAATATTCTCTCGCCTGGTTTTACATCTTTGGTGAGGTTGGGATAGGATACATATGCCTTCGATTGATTTCCAGTTATTTTTTCGGTGGTAAAAATGTAATCTGAGCCTGATTGAAGGACTACTTTCCCTTCTTCTAGCTCACCAACCCTTAGTTTGGGTCCTTGCAAATCACCTAGTATTGCAATGTTGTATGGTTCGTTTTTGATGATAAGTCTTATGTTCTCAATGATTTTTTTCTTGTCTTCATGTGAGCCATGCGAGAAATTCAATCTGAAAACATTTGCACCTGCTTTTACAAGATCAAGCAGTTTTTCGTAAGTGTCGCATGCCGGTCCAACTGTTGCAACAATTTTAGTTCTTTTTTGGGCATGATGAATTCCCGCTTCTTTGTCCATCCCTTCATAAAGGTATTTCTCTACGTTCCTGCTCATTGATTTAGTCTTGATTTGAGGCTGATTAATTTATGTTCAGTTTAAGTGTTAGAATATTCTTTGTTGTTTAAGTTGCTAAGATTTTCACCATTTTCATCCATTCGTCTCCTATTGCCTGTTTTTGTTTTACTGCTTCATTTAGCGGCATGTAATTGATTTTGTTATTGAGTATCCCGATGAAAACATTATGTCTTCCAACCAATAAACTTTCAACTGCATGGTAGCCCATTCTGCTTGCTAAAACCCTGTCCATACAAGAAGGTGAGCCACCTCTTTGAATATGTCCTAATATGCAAACTCTTACCTCCTGGTTCGGAAGCCTTGCTTTGATGTAATTATGAAGATCATTCGCACCCCCGAATTCATCGCCTTCAGCAACAATAATTACGTTAACTAGTTTCTTTCTTTTTTCTTTTTCTTCTAAAGAAGTGATGATTTCGTCTATGTTGGTTTTTCTTTCAGGTATGAGTATGTTTTCAGCACCAGTAGCAATTCCGCTGTGCAATGCGATATACCCGGCATCTCTACCCATCACTTCAACTAAAAACAATCTGTCGTGAGCATGTGCGGTGTCCCTGATTTTATCAATGGCTTCTACTGCGGTGTTTACTGCTGTATCAAAACCTATGGTATAATCTGTTCCAGCAATATCTTTATCGATAGTACCTGGAAGCCCAATACAAGGTATGTTGAATTCATTGCTGAAAATTTGCGCACCCCTGAAAGAGCCGTCTCCTCCAATAATAACCAACCCGTCAATTCCTCTTTTATGTAGGTTTTCAAATGCTTTTTTTCTTCCTTCGTATTGCATGAATTCCATGCAACGTGAAGTTTTTAAAATGGTTCCGCCACGTTGAATGATGTTGGCAACGCTTCTGCTATCCATTGGAACTATATCGTCATGTACAAG
>CANHMN010000089.1 GCA_947461645.1 Chitinophagaceae bacterium
AATAATTGCCTGTAGGTTTCCGGCATACTCATTTTTATGTAATGTTGTCTAGAGTTAATTACCTGTTTGTCTGCTATACGCTCTAGTTTCTTTTTTTCTTTTTGAAGCAATCTAGGATGTTTATTGCTTTTCCAGGAAGGATGAATACCGAGCAGGTAATTTTTACCAATGCGCTGTATGAGTTGTCTCATGGCTTTTTTAGCCGGAGAAATATTTTTATCATAACGGCCCAGCCTACTTGCCATCAATAGGAAGTAAATCGCTTCAGTGCCGGATTTTTGATTCATTTCCTCTATAAAAGCAAAGCTGTCAAACGGATCTTTTTCCCATCCGAGCAATACCTTACATCTTTGTAGCGAAGGGTTAAGTAAAAAGCCACCAAGGTTTCTCCAAAATCCTTTTTTTCTGTAAGACCAAGCCATGTCTATGTCATAGGTTAGAATACATTTAAAAGGGGGGTTAAAAAATTTCAGCTGAGGAAATCTTTGCTCCAGTAATATTGAGAAATGTTTGATCCAAATATTAACAAGCGGTAAATGAAGAAATTGATTTTTAAAAGCTAAAGATTCTTTGTGGGAGAACCTTCCGTATTCATCTTTTTGGTGCGGAAGATATTCCTCGTATCTGCTTATCAGGTAGAAGGTTGATGCCAATACATCAAATGAAATATCATCTTCTTTCGAACTAAAAAAAACCGGAAAGCCTTCCATTTCGAAACAAGTAACATTTAGTTCCTTTATTGTTGTTTCACACAGAAGCCCATGAGGTTTGATGTGAAATGAATTCTCCTTCAACCTAAAAGCATCATAACAGATTACAGCATCGGCAGAGCTAGTTGCTTCTTCCCGATTGTCTGTTATCCTGTATTCTATACCCAGTTGTTCTTTAAAAAGGAAATGACAAACGTATTTTACCCTTTCGGTTATTTTTTCGGTAAAAAAAAGAATCATTGTTGATTAAGATAGAGTGAAACCTGACGATACAATTTACATCTTTTTTTGGCTTCTTTTTTTCCAGAGTTGATTGAAAGTATGTTGACTAAAATTCAATTCAGACCGGTTCTTGTTCCACGCAGTAAATAAAGTGTTTACGATTTTGGTTTTGACTTTGCCATTCCCTGCATTCATCAATCCTCTGTTAAGACTGGCAAGCTTCCATATTTTCCAAGCCATTTTTTCAGTAAAAGGGCTATATCCTTCCTCGACAGATTCATGTCTGTTTTCTAAAAGCAATTCATGCAAATTTATCTTTACGGCACAAACTTCTGTACAGTTGCCACAAAGGGATGAAGCATAACTCAAATGTTTAAATTCGTCCATTCCTTTCAGGTGTGGTGTTATCACACTGCCTATGGGTCCGCTGTAAGTTGCTCCATAGCTGTGTCCGCCAATGTTTTTGTAAACCGGGCAAGCATTAAGGCAAGCGCCACACCTTATACAATAAAGGCTCTCTCTTTCTTTGGGGTTATTCAATAGGTTTGTTCTTCCGTTGTCAAGAAGAATCACATACATTTCTTCAGGTCCATCTGTTTCGTTGCTTCGTTTGGGTCCTGAAACAATGGTGTTGTAAACCGTCATTTTTTGCCCAGTTCCAAAAGTGCTGAGGAGTGGCCAAAAGAGACCGAGGTCTTTGATGGAAGGAATAACCTTTTCAATTCCAACGATAACAATATGTGTTTTTGGAAAGGAGCAGCTCAAGCGTGCATTGCCTTCGTTTTCCGTTAAAGCGATTCCGCCAATATCACTGATGATGAAGTTCGCGCCCGTTACACCTATCTCGGCCTCTGTATATTTTTTACGAAGAATATTTCTAGCAACCAATGTAAGCTCTTGCGGAGTGAGATTGGGATCGGTACCCAGTTTTTCGGCAAAAAGCAGCGCAACGTCTTCCTTGCTTTTGTGCATAGCAGGCGTTACAATGTGGTAAGGAGCTTCGCCGTCCAATTGCTGAATGTATTCACCCAAATCTGTTTCAATGCTCTCAATGCCATTTTCTTCAAGCGCATGGTTAAGGTGAATTTCTTCTGTAACCATGCTCTTGCTTTTTACCAACGTTCTGCAATTCTTTTCTTTGCAAATGTTGAGTATTTCTGCAATGGCTTCATTGCTGTTTTCCGCCCAAATAACTTTACCTCCATTTTTGCTGAATGCTGTTTCAAATTGCTCGAGGTAGTGATCCAGCTTTTCAATCGCCTGCCACTTGGTATTTTTGGCTTTTTCTCGGGCTAAAGAAAGATCCTCAAATTGTTTTTTGCCTTCCACAACAGCAGCATCATATTTACCAATGTTGAATTGAAGCTTTCTGCGGTGTTCGAGATCCGCAGACTTCAATGAGCTGTCTGAAATAAATGAGTCGGCTGTTTGAGACATATCCTAAAGTTACCGATGGAAAGCTTTTAAACTTCCATCGGTGTATGATTTATTGTATCAGTAATTTTCCTGCTTCTTTTTTCACGCCATTCTTATCGAATACAACCAAGGTGTAGTGTCCTTTAGCTAAATTGATGGCAGAAACTTCAAGATAAGGATTGCTCTTGCTTACGCCATTGAAAACCTTAAAGTACATTCTGGAACCTTTGTTGTCATAAATAACAACTGAAACAGTTTCATTTGTGCTGTTTAGGTCTTTTACCATTACGGTAAACACACCATTGTTAGGGTTAGGTCTAATCATTGCACTACTCAACAATGAATCCCTCAATACTATTGGCGATGAATTGCTTTTACAACCATTTTCGTCGGTGAAGCTAACTACGTAAGTACCCGATGATGTTGCAGTATAGGTAGAGCTGCTTTGGCCATTGATAGGGGTATTGTTGTACAGCCAGATCAGCGAACCTAAACCACCTACTGCATTTGCATTTAATGTGATTGATGCACCGGGCACCAAAACAGTCGATGGAGCACTCAGCTCAACAACTGGTAAGCTCAATACCGTAAGTCTTGCTGTGTCTGATACGACGCTTCCGCACGACCTAACGTCAAGCGTTACATGATAAATAGTATTGTTTAGGCCAACGGAAACATTGTTGATTGTATAGGTACTTCCTGTTGCATTGGCAACATCTGTGAAAGTTACTCCATTGTCTGTACTCACCTGCCAGAGATAAGTAACTCCAGTCCCCTGTCCAACAACACTTAAAACCGCATCTTCCCCTGCACATACTGCTAAAGAAGTAGGAGATGTTGTTATTGATGGAGGTAAAGCCACCAACAGCGCTGCTCCATTAGAATAAGTTATACCGCATGGAACACTGGTGGCACTTAAACGATAGAGATTGTTGTTCATGTTTACGGTTACATCATTTAATGTTAGCGTCTCGGTTGTAGCGCCGTTTATATTGGTATAGGTAAGGCCGTTATCGGAACTTACCTGCCATTGATAGGTTGATGTTGCTCCAGTTGTTGAAGCGGTAAAAACTGCGTTACTGTTAACGCAAGCTGTAACCTCAGTAGGTTGCTGTGCAATGTTTGTGGCTTCATTGATGTTGAGTATTGCGGCATCCGATACCAATGGAGATGCAGAGCAAGTACTTGCAATTTTTACCCGATACAAATTGCCTTGCATGGCAGTTGTGATGTTGGAAATTAAAAGTTCAGAATTGTTTCCTCCAGTGGTTACATCAGAAAAACTAACACCACCATTGGTGCTTAATTGCCATTGATAGGTTAAACCTGCGCCATTTGCTGCAACAGTAAAAGTTGCATCAGAACCCGGACAAGCAGCTGCTTGCAGAGGTTGAGCTGTGATATTCGTTTCACCACTAACCAATAGGGTAACAGGTGTTGATGTTACGGTAGCAGGACATGCAGTACTGGTTACTATTATTCTGTACTGATTGTTGCTCATGCCTGATGTTACATTCGGCAATGTAAGTGTGACTGCATTGGCGCCGCTGATGTTAGTAAAGGTATTGCCTCCATTAGTGCTTTCCTGCCATTGGTAGGACAATGTAGTACCTGTTACCTGTGCGGTAAATACAGCGTTTCCTGAAGGACAAACAGTTGTACTTGCAGGTTGAGTAAGGATATTGGCAGGACTGTTAACCAATAAGGATGCATTTGCTGATACAATTGGAGTTGGGTTGCAGCTTGAAATCACCACACGGTAGAGATTGCCGTTCATAGTTGAATTGATGCTGGTCAAATCCAAAGAATTCGTTGTTGCTCCTGCAATGTTGGTGAAAGTTATTCCTCCGTCATTGCTCACTTGCCATTGGTATGTATTGCCTGTTCCATCTGCAACCACCACAAATGATACCGGAGTGCTTTCGCAACCTTCTTGTGAACTTGGTTGCGTCACAATAGAAGCAGGCTGACTAACGGTAAGGGTTACGGTAGACGAAGTAGTGGTTGAAGGACAGTTGTTGCTGACAATAAGCCTGTATTGGTTATTGTTCATAGAGAGTGAAACGTTGTTCAAATTTAATGTAGCGCTGTTGGCTCCCGAAATGTTTTCAAAAGACAATCCGCCATTTGTGCTCACCTGCCATTGATAGATCGGATTGCTTCCTGTATTTGAAACCGAGAATACTGCGTTGCCGCCGGCACACACATTCTGATTTTGAGGTTGACCATTTATAGCCACAGAAGCGCAACCCGGTATGATGATAGCAAAGGTGTCTGCCGAGGCAGTTTTAACATTGTTTGAATTGAATAGAGTAGCCCTCATTTCAACTATAGCTTGATCTTTTAGCGCTATGTTGTCTATGTACCAACCTTCCAGCTGGGTACCAAGGTCCGAGATGAAACGGAACCTGAATTTTACAGTTTGGTTGGCATATGGAGCGAGGTTGACTTTTGTTTTAATAAAGCTTCCTCCTGAACTTCCTGTCCATGCTCTACGGCCAGTTAATACAGTACTCGTATCCATCAATGCAGTATATGCACCGGCCACAATATTTGGCCTTACATCTGTCCAAGAGGTACCGCCATTTGTACTGATTTCTAACACCCCGCCATCATAAGTACTTTCGGTATTGAACCAGTGTCTGAAGGTAAGTGGAGGAGGAGTAGCGCCAAGTGCAAAACTGTTGGTAGTAGTTAGTTTTTGTTCAGATATTACATCAACGTTTCCTGAAAAATAGGAGCTTGTCGGACTATATGCCCTGTTGTTTGAGACAGTCCAATTGACAGTGGAAGTGGTGTTCGTGGTCCATGCATTGGATGGTATAGTGGTATTCGTTACATTGTCTTCAAATAGGGAAACACTGGGGTAATAACTTCCTGTGTTTACCTGTACAGAAAAGGTATAAATCTGACTCTGTCCTGCGCCAACTGTAACCGGAAAGCTCACTACTCTGGTTGTGCTGTTGTAGTTTCCTCCGCTTACATAAGTTACATTCGATGGTAAAGTATCAGTCAACAAAAAATTTGAAACATTCGCACATGGGTTTGCTTTAACCGTTGTAGTATAGGTGATGATGTCACCTTCAGCAGCCTCATTTGTGTTTTGAGAAAATTGAATGGTTGCGTTGGCTAGTGTGTAATCTGCAATTTGATCGGTTACACTTCCTGATGAACCTTGAGAAGCGAAAGCACCCATTCCTCTTCTTCTGAAAGCCTCACGAATGGCACAACTATAGGCGCCGTTGTAAAGGATTTGGTCAGCCTGTAGTATGGCATTTCTGCCATCAATAAAACCCGGACTGCAAGGTTGTAGCTTCATTCCCAAGGTAACCAGTTTTAATGCAATGGCATTTCCACCTCCGCTTGAAGTATCGTAAAGATTTGGGTTAATGCTATCCACTTGGTTAATGATATTCCATGTCATGTCCCACAATGTAGCACACCATAATTCTCCTCTGCTGTGTTGTTGTGCATCAATAGTAGCGCCAAAAACTCTGTTATTGATGGCGAAGTTGGTGCAGTATTTTTTGCTTCGTATACCCGCTCCAGATGGTGTTTGGTTCGACAAATAAGTGGCAACACCACGCGGAGAATTGAAACCTGTGCTGAAAGTTGATGTAGCCCAGTTCTGGGTGTACATTAATCCATAATAATCGCTCCATCCCTCACCCATTTGCTCTGCATTGCTTAGGCAGCCGGCTTGTGAGGGCCCGCCTGTTAATCGATTACTGATGCCATGTGCAAATTCGTGAGAAATTACTCCGTTATCTACGTCACCATCTTTTTGGGGAGTACCTCCCCAAAGGAACATTTGCATTCTTCCGTTTCCTCCATCCGCGGGAGTAGAAAAGTTGGCATTATTTGTTCCACTTCCGTCTTGGGCATCAGCATAAACAAAATCATTTCCGATACCACCTCTTCCTTGGTTGGAAGCCTGAAAATTACCGGATACCTCATCAAAGCCATATAGGTAGGAAAGGTCGTGAATGATGTTGTTCCAATAAAAAAGATTAGTGGTATTGAATTGCTGGTTTTTCACGGGTGATGTTTGCGTTGCAGCCACATTGAAATCAGGAACAAAATCAAAAGTTAGCGGATCACCCGCTGTTGTTGATGTTGCAGGGCTTCCTGTTCCATTGTTTCCGTCCCTGTCTTCCTGCGCCCAAACATTGTTTCCTCTGGTTATAGGAAAATTAGTGGAGCCATTGCTGTGCCACTTCAAAGAGGTAGCATCGCCTGGAGCTGCAGCCCAGGGATTGGTTACTAAAGCTGGAGTTCCACCGGGATGTACAGGGCTTTCGGCAGGATATGGAATAACTCTGTAAGAAACATTTTCAACCAATGTTGGACTGAATGGTGTCTCAAGTTTTTCTTTCTTTCCACTCAAATCAAGCAATGGTTTACCATAAACAGGGTTATTTTTTTTAGTGGTTGTATGCGCCGAACCTTTTGAACAGGCATGGTCTTGGTTCTCGTCCCAATTGCAGTAAACAGTTAGGTTGTTTACGCTAACAATACTTTTGTCAGATGCATTTACCCTCACCATCCAATAATCGGAGGTGTTGATTGGAATTATGTAAATCTGCCAAGCCAATACCAATTGCTTGCCATCATTGAGTGGTACCCACATCAATTCAGCTGTGATGTTTTCTCTTGAAACATCCATGTTATCAAAAATGATGTAGCGTCCATTTTTTTCACTTCCAATCACATATGG
>CANHMN010000090.1 GCA_947461645.1 Chitinophagaceae bacterium
ATCAAATTAAAACCTGCAAGCGCTAAAGGAACCTACCTCAGAGGAGTAAGCATGGCAAGCTCTATGAGTCCGGGTATTGCAGTGGATACCAAATCTTTTCAAAACTAAATCTCCATCGCTTGGGTAACCATCCCGGGAAAAAATATTTGTTATGACAAAGCAAGAGAAAAACGAAGTGATTGAATTGCTGAAAGGCAAATTCTCTCAATACAACAACTTCTACATCACAGACACCGAAAGTCTTACTGTAGAACAAATCGGAAAACTCCGCAGCGTTTGCTTCAGCAAACAAGTGGAAATGAAAGTAGCTAAAAACACTTTGATTAAAAAAGCATTGGAAAGTCTTGATGCAGAAAAGTATGCAGGTGTATACGATTCTTTGCACAAGGTTACTGCTTTGATGTTCAGCGAAAACCCAAAGGATCCAGCTGTTATTCTCAGCGGTTTCCGTAAAGAAAACAACCAGGAAAAACCTGAATTGAAGGCTGCATTCATCAACGGCGATGTTTTCGTAGGTGACAAACAATTGAAGGCACTTACGCAAATCAAAACCAAGAACGAGCTTATCGGAGAAATCATCGGCTTGTTGCAGTCACCTATTCAAAGAGTTTTGGGTGCGCTTGAAAACAAAGACAACGCTAAGAAAGAAGAACCAGCTGCAGCTGTTGCAGAAACTGCAGCACCTGCAGCAGAGGCACCTGTTGCCGAAGCCCCTGCAGCTGAAGCCGCACCAGAGGCTCCTGCCGCAGAAGCAACACCAGAAGCACCATCAGCTGATGCCGATACTCCTGAAGCTGCTCCCGAAGCATAATTATCAATAAAATAATACCTGGCCGGACGGTAACCAAAAGGCAACAAACAATTTTTTTAATCTCCGCCGGAGTAAATTACAATGAAGGCGGCAAAAATTTAATCAAAATGGCAGATGTAAAATCATTAGCTGAAAGCCTAGTAGGTTTGACAGTAAAAGAAGTTCAAGAATTAGCTGAGTTTTTAAAGACTGAATACGGTATCGAACCAGCTGCTGCTGCAGTTGTAGTAAGTGCTGGCGACGGTGGTGGTGCTGCTGCTGCTGAAGAAAAAACATCTTTCAATGTTATTCTTAAGAGCGGTGGAGCGAACAAATTGGCTGTTGTTAAAATCGTGAAAGATTTGACAGGATTGGGTCTTAAAGAAGCAAAAGACCTAGTTGACGGCGCTCCAAAACCAGTTAAAGAAGGTGTTGACAAAGCAACTGCAGAAGACTTAAAAGCTAAGTTGACTGAAGCTGGTGCTGATGTTGAAATCAACTAATTATAACTACTACTTCAAAAAGCCCGGTTTTCCGGGCTTTTTTTGTTTTATGACGTGCTAAAAAGTCCTGATATGATTCTGCGATTTAATTGAATTTACGCACAAAATAGGGGCATAATGGAACAAATAATTATGGAATTGTGCAATATGTAAAAGAATAATCCACCCTAATCACGGGATAAGAAGACCGACATTTTGCCCCATCTGCAAAAATCTTACCAATTTGTTGAAATTCTGATTTTTATTGGACCGAATCTCATATTATTTCTTTAACTTTGCCGACCTTTAAATTAGGTATGGTGGCGCATGCCCTTTACCCTATTGTAAAGACTCCACACTAAAACGTTCTAATTTACATATGTCTGCAACAAAAACTACAGCCGCTCTTCGTCACAATTTTGGAAAAGTTGAATTGATGACGGAGCAACCGGATTTGCTTGGTATTCAAATTCAATCTTTTAGAGACTTTTTTCAGTTGGAAACCACTCCCGACAAACGTAATGTGGAAGGGCTTTTCCGTGTATTCAAAGAGAACTTCCCGATTACGGATACACGAAACATTTTCGTGTTGGAGTTCCTTGATTATTTTGTTGATCCTCCAAGATACACCATCGATGAATGTATCGAAAGAGGTTTGACTTACGCCGTTCCTCTTAAAGCAAAATTGCGTTTAAGTTGCAACGATGAGGAGCATGTGGATTTCCAAACCATCGTTCAAGATGTATTCCTTGGAAACATCCCTTACATGACCCCAAGAGGTACTTTTGTTATCAATGGTGCTGAAAGGGTTGTGGTTAGTCAGCTTCACCGTTCACCTGGTGTATTCTTTGGCCAATCGGTGCATCCAAATGGCACTAAAATTTATTCTGCAAGGGTTATTCCTTTCAAAGGAGCCTGGATGGAATTTGCAACAGACATCAACAATGTGATGTTTGCCTACATCGATCGTAAGAAGAAGTTTCCTGTAACCACTTTGTTGCGTTCTATTGGTTACGAAACAGATAAGGATATCCTTGAGTTGTTTGGAATGGCTGATGAAATCAAAGCCGATAAAAAAACATTGGAGAAACACATTGGCAAAAGATTGGCTGCTCGTGTTCTTCGTACATGGGTAGAAGATTTCGTTGACGAAGATACCGGTGAAGTGGTTTCACTTGAAAGAAACGAAGTTATTCTCGAGCGCGACAGCGTTCTTGATGAAGCCAATATCGCTCTTATCCTTGAAATGGAAACCAAAAGCGTTTTCGTTCAAAAAGAAGAAGTTAGCGGTGATTATGCTATCATCTACAACACCTTAAATAAAGATACTTCCAACAGTGAGTTGGAAGCCGTTCAACATATCTACAAGCAACTTCGTGGTGCAGATGCGCCAGATGATGAGACTGCAAGAGGTATCATCGACAAGTTGTTCTTCAGCGACAAGCGTTACGATCTTGGAGAAGTAGGTCGCTACAAAATCAATCGCAGACTTGGGTTAAATTATCCTTTGGATAAAAAAGTATTGACCAAGGAAGATATTATTTCCATCATCAAATACCTTGTACTTCTTACCAATGGTAAAAGCGAGGTGGATGATATCGATCACTTGAGCAACAGAAGGGTTAGAACCGTAGGTGAGCAATTGTATGCGCAGTTTGGTGTTGGCTTGGCGCGTATGGCGAGAACCATTCGTGAAAGAATGAACGTTCGCGACAATGAGGTATTTACCCCTGTTGATTTGATTAACGCCAGAACACTTTCATCTGTAATCAACTCTTTCTTCGGAACATCTCAATTGTCTCAGTTTCTTGATCAGACAAATCCTCTAAGTGAGATTACGCACAAGCGTCGAATCTCTGCACTTGGACCCGGTGGTTTGAGCAGAGAGAGAGCAGGTTTCGAGGTTCGTGACGTACACTACTCTCACTACGGTCGTTTGTGTACGATTGAAACACCTGAAGGTCCAAACATCGGTTTGATCTCCACGCTTTGTGTGCATGCTAAAATCAATGACATGGGCTTCATTGAAACACCTTACCGCAAAGTAGATGCCGGAAAGGTGGATATGAAAAAGATTACATTCCTCAGTGCTGAGGAAGAAGATACAGCGAAAATCGCACAGGCGAATGTTGAAATTGACAACAAAGGAAACTTTATTGAAGATAAAATCAAATCTCGTCAAACTGGCGATTTCCCAATCCTCGATAAAGAAGAAGTGGAATTCATGGATGTTGCTCCAAATCAGATTGTAGGTTTGAGTGCTTCACTTATTCCATTCCTTGAGCATGATGATGCCAACCGTGCATTGATGGGCTCGAACATGCAACGTCAGGCCGTTCCTTTGATCAGACCTGAAGTACCTATCGTTGGTACCGGTCTTGAGGCCAAAGCTGCGCGTGATGCCAGAATTCAGATTCACGCAGAAGGAGATGGTGTTGTGGAGTATGTAGATGCCAATGAAATACACGTTCGTTACAAGCGTTCTGAAACGCAACAGCTTGTTAGTTTTGAAGATGACCTGAAAATATATAAACTGACTAAGTTCGTAAGAACCAACCAGGAAACTTGCATCAATCTTCGCCCGGCAGTAGAAAAAGGACAAAAAGTAAATCATGGTGATTTTCTTACAGAAGGATATGCTACCAAAGGCGGTGAAATCGCTTTGGGAAGAAACCTTAAAGTGGCTTTCATGCCATGGAAAGGTTACAACTTCGAGGATGCTATCGTGATAAATGAGAAAGTAGTTAAAGAAGATTTGTTTACGTCTATCCATATCAGTGAGTTCGAGACAGAAGTGAGAGATACCAAGCTTGGAGAGGAAGAGCTTACTCCAGATATTCCAAACGTAAGTGAAGAAGCTACCAAAGACCTTGATCAAAATGGTATCATCAGAATTGGTGCAAACATCAAAGAAGGAGATATCATCATTGGTAAAATCACTCCGAAAGGAGAGAGCGATCCTACACCAGAAGAAAAATTGCTTCGTGCCATTTTTGGTGATAAAGCCGGAGATGCGAAAGACGCTTCATTGAAAGCTCCAAGCGGAACTGAAGGGGTAGTTATCGACAAGAAATTATTTCAGCGCGCAAAGAAAGATAAAAATGCCAAAGTAAGAGAGAAAGCGCAATTGGATAAAATTGAAAAAACCCACGAAAAGAACGAACAAGATTTGTTGGACTTATTGTTGGGTAAACTTCAAATGTTGTTGAAAGACATAACCAGTCAAGGAGTAAGCAACAACTTCGGTGAAGTGCTTATCGGTAAAGGCTCTAAGTTCAATGCTAAGAATCTTTCTTCCGTAGATTTCCAAAACGTTAATCCGCTAGGATGGACCGGAGATGCTAAGACCGATGACCTCATCAATACTTTGTTGCACAACTACAGCATCAAATACAATGAGGAATTGGGAAGATACAAGAGAGAGAAGTTCAACATCTCAATCGGAGATGAACTTCCTGCAGGTGTATTGAAACTGGCTAAAGTATACCTTGCTGTTAAGCGTAAGCTTAAAGTAGGAGATAAAATGGCAGGTCGTCACGGAAACAAAGGTATCGTAGCCAAAATTGTTCGTCAGGAAGATATGCCTTTCCTTGAAGATGGAACGCCGGTTGATATCGTTTTGAATCCGCTAGGTGTACCTAGTCGTATGAACCTTGGTCAGATTTATGAAACCGCATTGGGTTGGGCCGGTGAAAAACTAGGCGTTCGCTTTGCAACACCAATCTTTGATGGTGCTTCCGTTGAGGAAATTGCTGAGCAAATTGACAATGCTGGTTTACCAAAGTTTGGACATACTTATCTATATGATGGTGAAACAGGAGATCGCTTCGATCAGAAAGCAACTGTTGGTATCATCTACATGATTAAGCTTCACCACATGGTTGATGATAAGATGCACGCTCGTTCTATCGGGCCATACAGTCTTATTACTCAACAACCTTTGGGTGGTAAAGCTCAATTCGGTGGTCAGCGTTTCGGTGAGATGGAAGTTTGGGCACTTGAAGCATATGGTGCATCCAACATTCTTCAGGAGCTTCTTACCCTCAAGTCGGATGATATCATCGGAAGAGCTAAAACGTATGAAGCCATTGTTAAAGGAGAGAATATCCCAAGAGCGGGTATACCGGAATCCTTCAATGTACTTGTACATGAATTGAGAGGTTTGGGTCTCGATTTGAAATTTGAGTAATCATTTTTCATTTTCAAACAGCAAACAACAACATTTAACCTTACTAATAGAATAGACAAATATGGCATTCAAAAAAGAAAATCGACCAAGGTCAAGTTTTTCTAAAATCACAATCGGCTTGGCTTCACCTAACTCCATTTTGGACAGAAGCTATGGCGAAGTTATCAAGCCGGAAACCATCAATTATCGTACCTACAAACCTGAAAGAGATGGTTTGTTCTGCGAAAGAATTTTCGGACCGGTTAAAGATTACGAATGTGCTTGCGGAAAGTACAAGCGTATTCGTTACAAGGGTATCGTTTGTGACCGTTGCGGAGTTGAAGTAACCGAGAAAAAAGTTCGTCGTGAAAGAATGGGACACATCAAATTGGTGGTTCCTGTAGTGCATATCTGGTATTTTAAATCTTTGCCAAATAAAATTGGATACTTGTTGGGAATGAGTTCAAAAAAACTCGAAACCATCATTTATTATGAAAGATTTGTGGTTATTCAGACCGGTGTAAGAGCAGAAAAAGGGCAGAACTATGCCGACTTGCTTACAGAAGAAGAATACCTTGATATTTTGGATGAATTGCCAAAAGAAAATCAGATGCTTCCGGATGAAGATCCTAATAAATTCATCGCCAAAATGGGTGCTGAAGCGGTTCATGCATTGTTGGAGCGTCTTGATTTGGACCAGTTGAGCTTTGACCTCAGAAATGCTGCTGCTACTGAAACTTCTCAACAAAGAAAAGCAGATGCTTTGAAGCGTCTTAGCGTTGTAGAAAGTTTCCGTGAAGCCAACACAAGAATACTTAACCGTCCGGAGTGGATGGTTATGCAATATATCCCTGTTATTCCACCAGAATTGAGACCATTGGTTCCTTTGGATGGTGGAAGATTCGCGTCTTCAGATCTTAACGATTTGTACCGTCGTGTGATTATTCGCAACAACCGTTTAAAGCGTTTGTTAGAGATCAAAGCTCCAGAAGTGATTCTGCGCAATGAAAAAAGGATGTTGCAGGAATCAATCGATTCTTTGTTCGATAACAGCCGTAAATCAAATGCTGTAAAAGCAGAAGGTGGAAGAGCCTTGAAATCTCTGAGCGATGTGCTTAAAGGTAAACAAGGTCGTTTCCGTCAAAACCTTTTGGGAAAGCGTGTAGACTATTCCGGTCGTTCGGTTATTGTGGTAGGTCCAGAAATGAAAATGCACGAATGTGGTTTGCCTAAAGATATGGCTGCCGAATTGTTCAAACCATTTATCATTCGCAAGCTTATTGAAAGAGGTATTGTTAAGACCGTAAAGAGTGCAAGAAAGCTTGTAGACAAAAAAGAGTCTGTAATTTGGGACATTCTTGAAAATATTTTGAAAGGACATCCTGTAATGTTGAACAGAGCCCCTACACTTCACCGTTTGTCTATTCAGGCATTCCAACCTAAGTTGATTGAAGGTAAGGCAATTCACTTGCATCCATTGGTAACAGCTGCATTCAATGCGGATTTCGATGGAGATCAGATGGCGGTTCACGTTCCTTTGAGCAATGCTGCTATTTTGGAAGCTCAGTTATTGATGCTTTCCTCTCAT
>CANHMN010000091.1 GCA_947461645.1 Chitinophagaceae bacterium
ATCAGTACCCATCCTGACTACTGCAACAAGATCTTTGTTGTCGATTGTATTGGCAGGATTTTGTGCTTCTTCAGCATGGATGTACATAGATAATTTTCTAAACTGGCGAATGTCTCTGTTGGCAAAAGTTTGGAAAACACCTTTGGCATCTCCTTTTTGCAGATTACAAAACGTTAAACTCATCGCCTGTTCATTTTGAAGCAAATTCACACCATTGTTGCTCAGGGTTTGAACACGCTGAATCTCTCTTGGTGTTCTGTATGGAAGCGGAGATCTTTTATCGTTTTCTTCAATGTTCACTGCTTCCACATTGAATGGCGTGGCAGAAGTAGGCGAGTAAATTCCTGTGGAATCAAGTTTGTACTGAAACTTCCTCCAAACGTTTCTGGTTAATTGCAGCAAGCCGAACCTCAACACAACACTGTCTTCAAATCCGGTCATGAACATTCTAATAAATCTGATGGATTTAAAATCAGGAATGTTTCCAATTTTGCGTTCGTAGCTTCCAATAGGAATTCTGAATTGATACCATGTTTCATTCCTAGTTGTACCATTCACAAGATTAACAGCAACTTCTTTTTTATCAACAATAAAGTTGTTGCCGATAAGCATTTCTGTTGAATTTTTGGGTTTGATATCAACGATGTATTGAAAATACTCTTCTGTTTCATTGAGTGAGTTGTCGCGATTCAGATCCTCTGTATCGGGATAAAGCGTTGCCGCAGTTGAAAATGCCGAATTGGCTATTGGTGAATTTCCTTCAGGGCCATTGAAATTCTTATACCTGGAAAGTATCCCGTCACTGGCCGTAAATCTTTCATCTCTGTAATGCCTGAAATCATCCGATGAAGGATCGGCGGCCGCTTTTAAATAGGCTGCAGACGAGGTGCCATAAGCAGTTGCAATTTGATTGAGGTAGTCGCTCCTAACACTCGCCTCTTCAGCATCTGTAATACCATCAAAACCAATATCCTGAAATTGCCTGTCGCTGGGCACGTTACTAAAAGCATTGGTAACTTGAATGGGATTCCTAGGAACTTTACCCCAAATAGTGGAATCTACGGGCGATGGGGCATTTGGTGTAGACAAACCATTTTCATAGAAGCGTTTACCATCTTTCAACACATCTTCAGAGATGTTTCCCAAATTGAAATATAATTTTCCACCGCTTGAATTGGACAATTGAGGAAGAATGAAAGGGTCTTGCACCCAGAATTCAATAAATTCAATATTGCCTGTTTCAAAATCAGGTTGATCAATATTTCTCATCAAGCCACCATACTTAGATTTGGGATCAAGAAATTTTCCATCACTATTTAGTTTAGAGGGATCGGATTCATAGTTGTAAGGGCCTTTCTCTTTTGGATAATACGCTAAATCAAAAGTAATAAGCTGACTCTCTCCAAAACCTGTAGTTCTTTGAGGGAATATCTCTTTTTGATACACTTGTCTTACCCTCGGATCACTTAATTCATTTCTGTCTGAAATCGGGTTATTAGGAGCATCGAATTGCTGTAATGTTTGTTCAATTTGATACCATGCTAATTTAGCTCTACTCTTACCATAATCAAGGTTATTGCTTAAGGTAGCCTCCGGAAAAAGCTCTGTACCCTGGCTATTAGTTGCTTTTGCAGGCGTAGAAGCAAGTGTCCAATTGATGATAGGAAACCTCAAATCTATTCCTGATTTGCTTCCTTCAAAGTCATCAATATAAACAATACCATTGCTTCCACGGCCAATTTGAGGAGCATGTCCAGGCTGAAGGTAGGCCGCCTCCAAGTAAGCGTTTACGCTTGATGGTGATGTTGTTTTGAAAATAGGAAGTTTATCAAGTATTTTGGTAAGCCTTGGCAGATCTCTAGTATAATTCGCATCCAAACCATACATGGTATTGCGAATGGGTTCTTCATTGTAGTTAACCTTATTGAAGAAAGGCCTTTCGCCCAAACGAACTATGGTACCACCAAGAGACAACTGTTCTTTTGCTCGATTCTTTGCCAGATAATCGAATCTCAAACCAAGGTAATTGCGTTGTTGTAGTCCGAATGTGGCATTGTTTTCAAAATTCACTTGTACGGGCAGCCCAGCATTAAGAATGGCCTGGTTGGTCATTTTGATGGTTCCCAAATCATAATTGATATCATAATCAATTCCTTCCTGCAATGTTCTTCCGCCGGCAGTTACCCTTACAGATCCTTGTGGAATATTGTAGCCGATACTGATATCGGATGAACCCGAAGTTTTAGCTGTACCCCTCAGCAAAAAGCGATTTTGATTGGGATACTGTTGGGCTACAGCTTTTATGGAATCATATAAAGCAAAAAACAAAGTGTCTTCAGCTGCAGCCGGTATTGTTCCATATATCTGTGGTGCGAGGTCTCTTCCAAAAGGCTCAAGAACAGGAAAAACAATTCTACTGAATTGAGAAAGCACTGTAAAGCCCTCCACGTAATCAAAGACCCCATCAGGCTGGGGATCGAGTTGGCTGTTGAGTCGGTCCAAATTAATCAATGAGATCAGAGGTGCGCCGAGATTTTTATCTCCAAAAGGCACATAACGCTTGGCTCCAAGGCCGGGTTCCTGATACACAACATCTAATTTAAAATCTGCAGGCGTTAAAGTTCCATAACCTACCGAGTAAACGTTTTTCATCATCAAATCCCAAATTGGCAGAGCAGGCCTTTGCGATGTTGCTTTCAATAATTTTAAAAACAACACTTTCTGTGAGGCAGAACTGCTGTCTGGCGGCACATCTTGAGAAAATTCTCCAACCTGGTAAACTCTACCATTGTAGGTGTATTGATAAGCTACAGCTAGTACTTCATCAGTTTGAAGGGGCTGACTGAGCGAAAGCATACCCAATTGACGATTGTAACTGTACTGAGTTGAATCAAGTTTTCTGGCGAATGTTTTTTCGAAATCCTGTACCGGACTCAAGCCGATGTTAACCAAATTGCTGTAAACTGTTGCAGAATTTCTAGGATTGCTTTGTCCAAGAATTTTAGCCAATAGGTTATTTGTTCCATTGTTGGGTGCCAGAATTCCGGTGAGCACATCAATAACAGGCGGTTGCTGGTAAGGTCGTGCTTCCCCAAGATCGGCTAATCCAACGATATCTCTCGTATCGGTAGTTGTTCCGTTTCTATTGGTAACCCAAACCTCCAATCTTAAAATTTGAACTGGTGCGGTAATGGCCGGCAGGTTAGACAGAACCTTATTGTAGTTATCGCGAAAATATTGTCCAATCAAAAAGTGTCTGTTCTCTTCATATTCATCAGCCTTTACTTCAAATGGGGTGGCAGCTGCTCCTCCTTGAAGGTTTACATTTTGACGTTGAGATTTTTGATTGGCAACTACACCTGTAATGAAAAGTTTACCAAATTGGACTTGGGTTTTTAAACCAAAAAGTTGCTGAGCGCCAGGTATTAATGTTCCCTTCGCAGGAAAAGAAACGTTACCGGCCTCAAATCTTTTTAGTATCTCGTCGTCTTGTCCGGTATAATCCAATTTCAATTGATTATCTAGATCAAAATTGGCAAGCGTATTATAATTAATAGGAAATTTAAGCTTATCACCGATGTTTGCATTAACACTCATTTGAGCATTCATCTGGAAATCAAGACCACCGTTTCGTCTAGCCCTTTCCGGTAGCGTTGGATTGTCAATACGCTGGCCTTGATAGCCTGCTGTTACGTCAACATTACCCTGAGGAGAAATTTCTATCTTACCGTTTCCAAAAATCCTGTTGAACAAATTATCAGTGAGCGATAATTTGGGCCGGTTTAATTTTCCTCTGTTGAGTATGCCTGTAGTACCGGCTCTTTTTTGAAAGTAATTTTTTTCGGATTGTGTGTTGATCATCTGCCAGTATTCGCCGAAGGAATAACTGACCGGAGATCGGTAGTAGCGATTGCCTATCTTTTCATAAATGATGTACCTCCGTGTTTCATAATCATAAACAACGGAATCGCTAACGGTTGAGGGCATAAACGAATTGAATAACCCCCCGGATGAAGAAAGTGCATCAGCCCTTCTGTCTGAAATGGGATAACGTAACGTATCTATAGGTGCTGAAGAAGTATCCTGAAAAAAATCGAGTGCTTCAAATGAAGAGGTAATTCCTGCATTGGCATAAGAGGAACTTACAAGCAACAAGAAGCTGCCAATTACAGCAATTAATAGAGCCGTACCAAAAAATGATACTCTTTGAGACATTCCGCGATTTAATTAAAGTAGAATTCTATCAAATGGCTCTCAATGCTTTTTTTATTAATTCTTCCAAACTGCTGATTTGCGGTTCGGAACTTACAATTTTATGAATGGTTTGCTCAGCAACATTCTTTGAAATCCCAAGCGCTACCATGGCGTTTAATGCATCCTCATCAATACTAACTATTGCAGGCTTGTTGCTCACGGAAGCCGAAGTGCCTTTGCCAACTTTATCCTTTAACTCCAACACCAAACGTTCCGCCGTTTTTTTACCAATGCCCTTTACACTTTCCAAAAGCTTTACATTACCTTGAACGATAGCCTTTGATATTTCGTCAGCTTTCATGGAGGACAACATCATTCTAGCTGTTGAAGCTCCCACACCAGAAACGCTGATTAACAGCATAAACATTTCCTTTTCCTGCTTGTCGAAAAAACCAAACAACACATGTCCGTCTTCCTTTACTTGCAGGTAGGTGTAGAGCAATCCATCGTTAAGATGTTGAATGGCAGAATAGGTGTTCAAACTAATGTTCAATTCAAAGCCTATCCCGTTTACATCAACCGTTACTTGAGCAGGGCTCTTGTGGGTAAACTTTCCATTCAAATATGCGTACATGTTCAACCTTAAGTAAGGAGCGAATATAGTAAATTTCCTTCAGCCAAAGAACAAAACGTAGCTCATGTTATTTTAACTTATTTTTACAGCTGATTCAACCTAAAAAAACACAACATGAGCAAAATCACTGCTGCAATCACCTCCGTAGGTGCCTTTTTACCTGAATTTCGTCTGACAAATGCCCTATTGGAGACCATGGTGGAAACCAACGACGAGTGGATAAAAACCAGAACCGGCATCGATGAAAGAAGAATTTTAAAGGGCGAAGGTCTTGCCAGCAGCGATATGGCAGCAGAGGCAGTTAAGGATCTTTTGGCCAAAAGAGGAATTTCGGCAGAAGAAATAGATTGTATTATTTGTGCAACAGTAACTCCGGATATGGTTTTCCCTGCAACAGCTAACATAGTTGGTGATAAAGCAGGCCTTAAAAACGCCTTTGGATTTGATGTAAGTGCCGCATGCTCGGGATTCTTATACTCTCTTACCGTTGGAACCTCACTTGTTGAAAGCGGGCGTTACAAAAAGGTTATTGTAGTTGGGGTAGATAAAATGAGTTCAATTGTAGATTATACCGACAGGGCTACCTGTGTAATTTTTGGAGATGGTGCCGGAGCCGTATTACTCGAGCCGAATGAAGAAGGTTATGGGGTAAAAGATAGTTTGTTGAGGAGTGATGGAAGCGGCAGGATTTTTTTGCATATGAAGGCAGGAGGCTCATTGAAACCCTCTTCTATGGAAACTGTTCAAGCCAAAGAGCATTACATTTATCAGGAAGGTCAATCCGTATTTAAGTTTGCTGTCAAAGGCATGGCCGACATCAGTTATGAATTAATGGAAAGAAACAATTTGACTGCCGACGATATTGCCTGGCTTGTTCCGCACCAGGCCAATCTTAGAATAATTGATGCCACCGCAAATAGAATGGGACTCTCCAAAGAAAAAGTAATGATCAATATCCAGAAATATGGCAATACAACGGCGGCCACTATTCCACTTTGTCTTTGGGAATGGGAGAAAAAGCTAAACAAAGGAGATAACATCATACTCGCTGCATTTGGCGGCGGATTTACCTGGGGTGCTACTTGGGTAAAATGGGCTTATGACAGCAAATAACCATTTTCTATAAAGGCTTTTTCAGCAAAATAAGATTGCGTTAAAAAACTGGAACATCTTTGTCAACTTTACCCAATGCAATTTGTTGGTAGTAAATTTGTGACCGTTCAATCAAAACCCTTGCCGGCATGAAAAAGCCCTTTTTTTTATATTGTTTCATTCTAACACTGATTTCATTTGCTGAAGCTCAGGACAAAATGTTCGTTGTTCGCTTTGCAAACAAAAACAACAGCAGGTTTCAACTTTCCAGGCCTCAAGAATTCCTCTCCGATAACGCAATCAACAAAAGAACAAAACACCGAATACCTATTGATGTTCATGATTTACCTGTCAATGAATCCTACATTAACCAAGTGTTACAAATCAATGGTGTTGTTTTAAAAAGCAAATCAAAATGGTTGAATCAAATTGTTGTTAGTGTGCCTAACGATTCAACGCTTGTTGCAATACAACATTTGGATTTTGTGAAAAGCCTATTTTCAACCACAAGCAACCTAAAAAATAGCAAGAAGGACAAATGGAAAACTGAAAACGAAACAGCATATCCTTCTGTTCAATATCTACCCTCTCATTCAACATCGAGATTAAATTCAGCCTTTGATTATGGATTAAGTGAAAACCAAATTAAAATACATCAGGCAGATTTTTTACACAACCATGGTTTCAAAGGTGAAAGCATGAAAATGGGCATTTTTGACGCAGGTTTCTTCAATTATGATGTATTACCAACCTTCGACAGTGTTAGAACAAACAATCAAATAAAAGAGGTTTGGGATTTTGTAACCAATGATTCCAGTGTGAGCGAAGACAACTCTCATGGCATGAAATGCTTTAGCATAATCGCGGCCAACATGCCAGGCAGTTTTATAGGAAGCTCGCCCAATAGTAATTTTTACCTCTACAGAACAGAAGATGTTGGAAGTGAAATGCCTATCGAAGAACACTATCTGGCTTTGGCAGCTGAACGTGCCGACAGCATTGGCATTGATGTATGCTCTATTTCTTTAGGATACTCCACCTTTGATGATCCTTCCCTAGATTATAGCTA
>CANHMN010000092.1 GCA_947461645.1 Chitinophagaceae bacterium
CAATGACAATGGTTTCAGCTATAGTTTTTCCAAAAAGGAAAAATTGGGCTTGAAATTACAAGATACCGAAAACGAAAAAGGGGTAAAGGTTCTTGAGATTACCGATAATTCCCTTGCTTCAAAATCCGGATTGGAGAAAGATGATATCATCATAGATATTGACGGAAAAACGATAGCCAATACAGATGAAGCAAGAATTCAATTCAAATTGAAAGAAGATAAAAACACTTACAAGGTAAAGGTAGACAGAAAAGGTTCGGTAAAGACCTTCGAAATCACCAGACCTAAAAAACTCAAAACGATAGATTTGTAATTTTATATCCCAACACTTTTACTGGCCCATGGTTTAACCATGGGCTTTTTCAAAAAATCTACTGAAACTTGCTGCAGCTGTATTTTTTTGCTTAAATTTAGTTAAATAAGGTTTGGCTAAAGCCCTTTATTGCCCGTACTTCTTCTGGAAAGCAAATCTACCAAAACTAAAAACTTGCATATGGGTAACAAACATCTATTGTATTGCGCAGCCGTTTCGTCTTTGTTTCTATTTTCCTGCAACAATAAATCCGGCAATGATTTTACCATAAACGGTGAAATCAAGAATGTAGGCAACCAACATGTTTACCTTGATCAATTGTATTTCAGCGATAAAGAGCCTGAAGTGCTGGATACGGCCGATATCAAAAACGGCAAATTCACTTTAAAAGGCAATGCTCCCGAAGAAGGACTTTTCAGAATAAGACTGGAAAACGACAATATTGGATATGTCCTCATCAACGATAAAGAAGAAATCACTTTCAAAGCAGATGCTGGCATGCAAAACCCTAATGGTCAGGACATTAACACCCCTGCCAACAAAACACTCAAGGCATTTATCAACGGAATAATAGAAAGAAATACCCTTCTGGAATCAATTCAAGAAAACATTGACTCTCTTCATCAAAACGGAAATGACGGCTTATCAACTGTTTGGTCTCAAAAACTCAACGGAAAAGAAAACGAATACAAAACTTATATTCTACAGTCAATCGAATCTAGTAATGATCCTATTGTTACTCTTTTTGTTATGGGATATACACAAAGTCTGGAACCCAATAAAATAAAGCAATTGATAAATGCCTTGCCTAAAAGGTTTCCGGAACACAAAGGAATTGCTGAAGCGGTATCTTCCTACAACAAGTATTTTGATTTGAAAGAAAATAGTTCAGATAAAACCAAATCAACTGTTCCTCATGTTGGAGATATGGCCCCAAATTTTTCCCTTCCGGATACTGATGGAAAATTAGTCTCCCTTTCTGATTATAAGGGCAAATATGTATTGGTAGATTTTTGGGCCAGTTGGTGTGGCCCCTGTCGTGGTGAAAACCCCAATGTGGTTGCTGCATTCAACAAGTTTAAAAACAAAAATTTTACCATTCTGGGCGTTTCGCTTGACGAGGAGAAGTCTGCATGGCTAGAAGCCATTAAAGAAGACAACCTAAACTGGAAGCATATCAGTGATTTGAAAGGATGGAAAAGCGAAGCCTCAGGATTGTATGGTGTAGAAGGAATTCCTTACAATGTATTGGTTGATCCCTCCGGTAAAATTATAGCAACAGAATTAAGAGGGGACGCGCTTGATGCTTTCCTAAGCAAATTGTTTAATTAATAAACTTTTTACCATGTGTCTCATCAATAAAAATGGTCAACTTTATGGGATTCCGCAATAAGCCCATGCAACAATAATTAACATGACCGTGCCATCACTCATTATACCTTAGTAATTTGGAGTTTACTGCTAGATACATTCTTAATGCAATGCATTGTACTCTTGGTACTCTATTGGTGTAATCAAATAGAACAGCCATGATACGCTTTTGAAAGCTAAATCAACTACAATTAAAGCAAAAATTAATTAATACGCAATCAATAATCGATGGCTTACCATAAAATTTTGGATGCTGACTATTTTATTGGTGAGCGATATATCTTAAAAAAATAGGCAACCAATTAAATTGGTTGCCTATTAAAATATTAATAAATGAAATGGTACTGTATTATCTGACTAGGTCCACTACATATAAATCAGGAATCCAAATTTCAGCACCCGAGGCATCCCTTGCGCCTACTTGCATTTTTAAAGTAAGTTTTTGAGTACAGCCAGAAAATGTACCTACTTCACCCTCAAAAGCCCTTACCATAACTTGATAAGTATCATCCGGTGCTCCAATAGTAGTACCACCAGCGATACCTTCTTGCTGATCAAGGGTTACAGTACGGTTAGCAGGATCTGACCAATCCAACTCAAATGTTATTGGTGCCCATCCAAAATCATAAATGTTATCTACAGTTATGGTTCCAGAAGTTGCTCCTGTGCTGGTAACAGCTGAAATAGCTGTAGCATAAGGACCATACAAAGTGCCACCAAAGTCTTCATTTGTATTTAAGTAATCTCCCAACAACTCGTTTAGGTCAACAGAGCCTTCAAAGCAAGGGCCTCTTAACACCAAGATCATTGGATTTAAAAATCCAGCCGGTTTAACATCAGACTCCATAATACTAAAAATCAAGGAGTCTTTTCTACCTGTGGTGTAAGCACTATAAATAGCCTGTACAGTAACCGATGCTAAAGCCTCACCAGCTTTTATAGTTACAGCGCCAGTTCCATCTGCTCCAACACCGCTGATGGTGTATTGTGTACCGGCAACAGCACCAGATGGTGAAGTGATTTTGAATTTTACTACACGATCTTTATCTGAAACGTCTGTGGTACCAATTACAACATTGTAAGAAGGAACCGGATCTGTTTCTACAGCATACACTTGAACATCTTTACCGATAAAGTGAGCTTCAGAATTAGGGGTTACAATATCGTAAGGTTTTGTTTTATCGCAACTGGCTAATAAAAGCACCAAACCTGCCAGTGCAGTAAGCGATAAGTTTTTTATGAATTTCATTTTAATATGATTTAAATGGTAATTAAAATTTGCTTGTTGTGATTATTAGTATCCGTCGTTTTGATCCATGTTTTCGTTGGCCAATAATTCTGAGTTAGGTATTGGCAAGACAAAACGGTAATTTCCTGCTGGTAATGTACCCCACTCTGGGCTTGCATCTGAGGTCAATCTCTCAACAGGTAAATTGTTTCTCTTTAAATCATAAAATCTGAAACCTTCAAAAGCCAATTCTTTAAATCTTTCATCCAAAACAGCAGCAGCCAAAGATGTTGCTGATGGGAAAGAAACGTCTGTATAACCTGTGATACGTTCACGACGAAGATCATTTAAATCTTTAGTTCCCGCAACTACATCTGGCGTGGCTTTTTTCGCGTGTGCTTCAGCACGAATCAGGTACATTTCAGCGATTCTGATGGCTTTCAAATCAACCACTCTACCGCCTCTTGAAGAGGTATAGAATTTATTTACAAAAACTTTACCAGCATCGTTACCAATGTATGTAGATAATCTAATGTCATCAGAAGAATAAGAGGCAACCAATTTGTCGGAAGGAGCAATGTAAACGTTTCCTCCGGTTGTTGTCCAAATACCACCTACAGTTGTACCCGTAGCAAATCTTACACGGAACAATACTTCATCGAAGATGTTGTCATCTGTCCAGATTCCAGGGAATTGACCTGCAGATGCCAATGAGGTTGCTCCAGCAGTTATTACTTCTGTTGCATAGTTGATAGCCGCCTCATAATCTCTTTTGTACAAAGCGATCCTTGCCTGGAAAGCAGCAATGTTTACTTTGTTGATTGCAGTATCGCTAAAAGTTATCGAAGGATCTGATAAAAGTGTTTTAGCCTCTGTTAAATCAGCTTCTATTTGAGCCATAGCTTCTCCCATTGATTTTCTGGCAGGTTTTGCTACTGGATTAGAAGACAACATAACTGGAATTCCCAACGGATCGGCTGCATCATAGTTTCTGCAATAAGCTTGTAAAGCACCGAAATGTCCGATAGCTCTCATGGCAAGCATCTGACCCTTGATGATGTTTCTCTTAGGTTCTTCACTTGCATCACCTGTAACAACGTTGACTTTCGACAATACACGATTGGTTTGGTCAATAAGTGAATAATAACCTCCCCAAGCTGCAGTAACATCACCTCCTGAAGTTGCATCAGAAGAATATTGATATCTGTAAGTTAGTGCACCCTGACCTGAGTTATCAAAACCCAGTTTAGCTTCATCAGCTATCAAAGCGCTCACATACATGTCATTTACATAAGTACCATAACGACCGTAAGCTTCGTTTGCACCATACTGCAAATCGGTCATGGTAAGAAAGGCGTTGTTTTCGCTAAAAGTATCGGTTGGTTGCAAATCAAGATCTTTCTTACAACCAACTGTTGCGAGGGTTAATGCCCCAAGAATGATTGATAAAAATTTATTTTTCATTGTATTATTATTTAGTTGGATTAGAAATTGATGTCAAGTCCTGCAGTAATAGATCTTGGGTTAGGGAATTCACTCAAGTTGATGTTTACACTACCAGCTTCAGGATCCGGACCTCTCCATTTAGTCCAAATAAATAGATTGCTTCCTTGCAAGAACAAGTTCGCGTTCGAAATGAATTTGGTTGATGCTAACATTGATTTAGGGAGTGTATATGAAACTCTCAAATCCCTTAGACGAAGGAAAGATGCATCATGTATAATTTTAGAAGAGAAGTTTTGTGCGTATAGTGGACTTTGTGTGTTAACAACATCTCCAGGTTGTTGCCAGAATTGCAAGTCTGATGATTGGTTGTAACCATTAGCAAGGAAACCAACTGGATTTTCTACGAAAAATTCCATATTGTCAACTTTTGTTGCACCTCTTTGCCAGCTAAACAATACAGAAAAATCAAATGATCTGTATCTTACATTAGCACCAAAACCACCTCTCCATGGAGCTTCCCATGTTC
Organism: Chitinophagaceae bacterium; assembly: GCA_947461645.1. Lineage (GTDB taxonomy): Bacteria > Bacteroidota > Bacteroidia > Chitinophagales > Chitinophagaceae > Ferruginibacter. Next base: position 4,885 of record CANHMN010000092.1, read on the forward strand.
CGAAGTCTTGTACAGCATTGTCTAGGCTGTAAACAGTAGTAAGATTACCAGCTCTGTCGTAGTATAGCGGTTGACCTGTTGATGCATCAACACCACCCCACTTCACTTCATAGTGTGTACCCAATGGTAAACCTTCTGTGATCAACTCAGTACCAACCTCGTAAGGCTGTTCGCCACCCAAGCTAAGTACTTCATTTTTATTGTACCCAAAGTTTGCAAACAAGGTTACGTTAAGATTCTTGCTTCTGTAAACCTCACCATTCAAATTCACTTCCACACCTTTGTTACCCAATTCACCAGCATTGATGTCTTGAGAACCTCCGTTACCAAAACCAGCTGTTGCAGAAAGTGTTTTTTGGATGAACAAGTCTTTTGTACGCTTGTCGTACAAGTTGATGTCACCATACAATCTTCTCTTCAACAATTCAAAGTCAATTCCGAAGTTGGTAACAAAAGTAGTTTCCCACTTCATCTCTGGGTTTCCAGGAGTAAGAGCCAAAATGGTATTTATACCAGAGTAGGTTCCTTGTGTATAAGCACTTTGGTAAGGATAGCTTCCTCCAGGGAAGTTATCAGCATTACCTGATCCACCATAGTTAAGTTTAACCCTCAACATGTTGATGAATTTGATGTCTTTAATGAAATCTTCTTTGGTCGCATCCCAAATTGCACCCACAGAGTAAAACCCTTGCCATCTTGTATCTGTCGGTAATTTGGACGAACCATCCCTACGGTAGGAACCAGTTAAGGTGTATTTACCATCATAAGTATATCTTGCAGTAGCTAAACCAGACACCAATGAGTTTTCACTCTTACCACCCGAAACAGAGTGATACAACTGATTTGTAGCATTTGCAGGTACAATTACAGCCATTGTGTTTGGACGCTTAGGATCAGAACCGAAACCTGTAACTCCAAAAGATTTATTGAACTCTCTTACATATTCACTAAGAACAGTAACCTCTACATCATGCTTATCGTTGAAAGTATTTTTAAAGGTTGCAGATGGTCTAACAGTTGCTCTCATGAATCTTGTTAATCCTTCTGTTTGGAATCCAGCCCTTCCAGTTATAGAAGTAGAACTTCTTCTGGTGAAAGGCAATTTACTTCCGTAGCCGGAATTTTGAGTTTCACGGAAGTCACTACCTGCAGTGATACCCAAAGAAACGTTTTCGTTCAATTTATAACCCATAGTCAAACCAAGGGTTGCTTTCAATTGATCGTTATAGTTTAAATCATATTTAGTTAGCTCCAATTGATTAGCAGCAGCAAACTTTGGACCTACACCAGTTGCATAAGTTTTACCATCGCTCTTAAATACAGGTGTGTATGGAACGTTAACAACAGATGAAAGGAAAGGATTTCCCAAGCTGTTTCCAGTTGTAGATTGTTGGAAGTTACGCTTGGTGTAACCTAAGTTAGAGGAGATAGAAAGCGTAAACTTATCATCAGCAAAATCGATATTGTTTCTGAATGTAGCACGCTTCATGTCCGTACGATTGGTAGTACCTTCTTCATTGTACAATGCGATACTACTTAGGATTCTTGTTTTTCCAGTACCACCAGATAAGTTGATTTGATGGTTGCTGAAATTTCCTGGTTTGTAAATCTCATTAGCCCAATTGGTGTTGATACCATTGATAGAGTCTAACAATACTGCAGCTTCTGCTTTTTCCTCATCTGTTAGCGTAGCATATCTTGGGTTGAGCGGAGAATAATAAAATCCAGGAAGATTTGCATTGTTTGCAGTAGGGTTAGCAGGATCGCCTTGTGCAACGATTGCACCAAATTTCTCTTGAGTGCTTAAAATTTCCTGAGTGTTCATAGGTCTGAAAGCAAAATCTGGTCTGCTTTTCACACCCATTTGAGCAGAATATGACAACTTCAATTTTCCAGCCTGACCTCTTTTTGTAGTAACAACGATTACACCGGCAGAACCACGAGAACCATACAATGCAGTAGAAGCAGCATCTCTCAACACATCTATAGATGCGAAATCGTTAGGGTTGAATCCCTGGAATAC
>CANHMN010000093.1 GCA_947461645.1 Chitinophagaceae bacterium
AACTAAAGAAAAAAGCTTTTGAGGAGTTAAAAAAAACAATTCAAAATAACCTTCCCAAAGGTTTTGAAACAGGTATTCAATTCGGTATGGATGCGTTCTTTGTTCCACATAGCCTTTATGCGGATGGCTACCATTGTCAGCCAAAGGTTGCGTTGCCATTCATTTCCCTGGCTATGCAAAAGAACTTCATTGCCGTTTACCACATGGGCATTTATGCTGATCCATTGCTCATGGATTGGTTTGTGAAAGAATATGAGAAGGCTTCAACGGGAAAATTAGATATGGGCAAAAGCTGTATCAGGTTTAAAAAACCCAAAGACATTCCTTTCGAACTCATGGGAAAACTCGCTAAAAAAATGACGGTAAAAGATTGGATAACCTTGTATGAAAAAAACTACAAGAAGAAAAAATAGTTTTTAGTTTTCTTTTGCCTCCTGTGGTGTTTCAAATCCCTGCTTACGTTCTTCTTTGGGCTTAATGCCAAAATTGTATCGTAGCGTTACGCCCACTCTTCTTGTATCGTTTATGCGTGTACCTTCAACATTTTGGCCATTTCGGCTGAAATTAAACCGATTGTAATTCGTTCTGAAAACATCGTTTACAGAAAGAATAAGATTGGCTTTTCTCTTCAATAAACTCTTGTTGAAGGAAACAACCATACCCCCGAAATTCTTCAGTTCATAAAAATTTTGAAGGGCTCTCGACCTGAAAAAAGCTTGTGTGTTGAATATAAAAGTTGGAGTTAGCTTTACTTCATGGAAGGTAAAAAGTGTTATACTTCCTATGTTGTAATTAAAAGGTTGATTTTGAAAAAAACCACGGTATTCATTGTAATTGTACACTCCTCCAATGTAAAAAAAATACTTACCTCCAGGAGGTATCCCAGCTATTAATCTGGCATAAATCTCTTTGTTCCTTCCCAAATTATCGAATGTGCGAAAAGCGATTTTTGTCTTGTCGTCCTGGTAAATAACATTCGAAAAAATATCCCTGGTTTGATTTACACCTATAGCAGCAACAGGAATGTCATTGAAGGTTACGCTAAATTCATAGTTGGTTGTAAACTGCGGGCGAAGAGAAGGGTTTCCTGCTTCATACAAAAACTGATCTATATACTTTCTGTAGGGATTTAAACTTTCATAGTAAGGGCGTCGAATACTCTTGCGGTAAATGGCGCTGGCCATCAATGGTTGGTTGAAAATGTTAAACAGCTTGTGCTTCAGGTAAACATAGGGAAAGAAATCTGTTCTTTTGATGCCAAAACTGGTATCTCCCGGCACCAGCTGTCTGCCTGTTATGTCTGTATGTTCCATACGCAAACCTGGCTTAAGAGTGAAGCCAAAAAATGTTTTGGAAACTTGTAAATAAGCCGCAGAAATGCGTTCGCTGTATTTGTAGGTATTGGTCTGAAACAAATCTACCTGACGTATGCCGTTGCCTGAGTCCACATAATACTGCGTTGTATTGTTGCTTTTGCTGATGCTGTTTTTTAAGCCTGCCTCCAAAGTATATTTGCTTGGCAATTTCCAAACAAAATCGGTTTGCATGTTGAAGATCTGCTTGCTGTTGTTTCCAGTTCCATCACCAGAAATGGCTGATATTACCGGAATGTTTTGCAAGTTGTTGTAACGCTGCTCATTGTTGTTGCGAAAAATATTATAATCCACACTGCTCGTCCATTCGCTACCGGATGTATCTATCTTATACTTCGTGTTAATCGAGTTGGTCCAGTAATACGAGCTTGTTTCATTATTAATGATGGATGATGTTTGTCCGAGTAAACTGCCTATGTCTTGTCGATAAACGCCAATGCTGTTATCGGCCCGGCTTTGGTTTTTTCCGTAATTCCATCTTGTGTCGTATCCCAGCGTCCACGATTTGTTCAATGCAACATCAGTACCTCCACTGATATAATGCGTGTTTGTGGGGTATGTTGTGTAAGACTGTTGACTCACTTGTGATTGATCAACATCAAAAAAACGATCGGAAACCAACTCTTCGAAAGAATTTTTTTTCGTGTACTGGTAACTGATATAGCTTCTTGTTTTATCTGCCCCTTTATTGAAAGTAAATCCAGCAGTTGCAGTTGAATACACTCCTTGGAAATAGGCCATGTTAACACTGCCGCTGCTGCCAAGCCTCACGCCTTTTTTCAAAACAATATTCACAATGCCTCCGCTGCTGGCAGCATCGTATTTGGCGGAAGGCGTTCTTAGAATTTCAATCTTGCTTATGCTGTTGGCGGGAAGGCTTTTCAAAAGCGAAGCTAAATCTGCGCTGCTTAGTCTCATTTCTCTTCCGTTGATAAAAACAGTTGCAGGTGTAGTGCTGGTGAGGTAAACATTACCGTCTTGATCTACAATGGCGCCCGGCGTTTTTTCGAGAACTTCAAAAGCATTGGTACTGGTGTTTACCAAAGGAGCAGGATCTACAATGGTTTTATCGTCCTCTTCACGGATTAAGGGCTTTTTGGCAATCACCGTAAAATCAGATAAGGTTGTTGTTGTTTTCGTCATTTGCAAAAACAATTCAACATCTGCATCGCTAACATTAATAGTTTTTGAAACAGTCGCTCTCCCCGATGAAGTTAAGATAAGATAATAGGAAGTGGATGACATCACTTCAAAAATCGCAACAAATTGAGCTGCTTTAGAAGCGGTCATAACACTGTCGGGCAAACGATAAAGCACTGCTGTTGCATCAATAGCCTTGTTGCTTTCGTCTGTGATGTGAATCGTTAACTTACGTTGCTGCGCAACAAGACAATTAAAAAATAGCAAGCAGGTAAATAACGCAAATGATTTAATTTTCACAGGATGAGTTAGAGAACTGTTTAGTTTTTTTCGAAAAGCTCTTTCTTGTCAACCTTTTTTACAGCCATGCTATCGGTGAGGGTTTTACTAACTGTTTCGTAAGGACCGGTTACTACTTCCATCCCTTCTGTAAGTCCATCCGTTACTTCAATGTAGTTGATGTCTTGAATACCGGTTTTTACTTTTTCTTTTTTCACTTTGCCGTCTTTATTCAAAACGAAAACTACCACATCCAAATCATCAATAGAAACAGTAGCTTCATCTGTTTCTTCCTCTTTGGCAACTTCTTTTTTAATGACGTCGGGCTTTTCTCTTGTGGTAACGGCATTGATAGGAACACTGAGCACATTAACCTGTGTTTTGGTTTGGATATCGGCGCTTGCGCTCATTCCCGGGCGGAAGGGGAAACTGCCTTTACCCAACAAATCGGTATAGCTTTCGGGAAGTAACCTGATGTTGACTTGGTATTGGGTAACGTCATTTCCTGCAGCAGACAAAGCAGAGGAGGAAGCTCCAGTGTTGCTGCTGGCAATTTGCGTAACAATGCCTTTGAATTTTCTGTCGCTGTAAGCATCAATGGTTATTAAGGCCGAATCGCCCAATTTAACTTTAGGAATATCGTTTTCACCAACATCAACCCTAACCTCTATTTTATCCATGTTGGCAATTCGTAAAATTTCGGTGCCCACATTAAAACTGTTTCCTGCCACCTTCTCTCCTTTCTTTACATTCAACAAACTAACTACACCATCCATAGGAGCAACAATGGTTGTTCTGCCAAGGTCTTTATTGGCTCTGTTTAAGCTCGCTTCTGCAGATTGAACGCCGGCGCCTGCACTTTTGATAGCTTGAACCCCTGCATTGTAGTTTGCTTTAGCGGTTTTAAACGCGGATTCAGCAGTATTGTATTCGCTTTTGCTGATGACTTTTTCTTCGTAGAGTTTTTTCTGCATATCAAAATTACGCTGCGCTTGCTCAAGTTGAGCGTCAAGCGCATCCAATGCCGCTTTGGAATTGGCTGCTTGTGCTTTAGATTGGTTTACGCCAATGCTAGCCTGATCTCTTTGAATGCTGTATATGTCTGCGTATATGCGTGCCAGTAATTGGCCTTTTTTAACGGTGTCTCCTTCTTTCACGGTGAGTTCAGTAATTTCCCCACTGATGTCCGGTGAAATTTTTACTTCCACTTCCGGATACACTTTGCCGCTGGCATTTACCACTTCAATGATGGTTCTTCTTTGAACCTTTTCGGCAGTGATTTTGGTTTGTTGTTTTTCACCAAAAACGCCTGCTTTGGAAAGCACAAAAAGAAGGGCAAGCAACAATACCGATGCTATCAATACCCATTTGGTTTTCTTGCTCATATGCAATGATTGATGTTATAATTTTAATCCGGCACCCTTGTAAAACTCGAGCACCTTCATTTTAAAAACGTAATCAAACCTGTTGATGCTGAAATCAAGTTTTGCCCTCAACAGGTTATTTTGTGTTGAAATCAGTTCAAACATACTCAACGCTCCAATTTGATACCTTTTAGAGGCAAAATCCAATGCTTGATTGTTGGCATCAACAGCTTTTTGTGCTGCAGTATATTTTTGAAGTGCCACCAAAGCCGCATTGTAAGCGGAATAAATATCTTGTTTCAACTTTTGGTTATCGTTTTCCTGCTGAAGCTCAATGCTGCGGATGTTGAGTTTGCTTCTCTCAAAATTGGTTTTGGCAGATGCTCCGTTAAAAAGAGGAATACTTAAGCTCAATCCCAATGATTTCCTGAAATTGTCACTCATTTGTTGCGAAAAAGTACCCGGCTTGATGTAACCGATGATGTCTTTATTGGTAAGTATCGGACTTTGTACATCGTATAAAACTCCATTGCCGGCATCTGCAACAAGTCCGGTGGATTGATAGCCTGTAATAAGTTTGGAATAAATGGGGCGCTTGTTGAAGGAAAGATAATTGGAGCCCAATGAGCCAAAGGCGCTCAAGGTTGGATACAAAGCAGCTTTGGCGGCAGCTTTGTTGTTGAGTGCAGCTTTGAGTCTAAAAGCATTGGCTTGTTGTTGTGGCTGATTCTTCAATGCCTCAGCATAAACATATTCAGGCATCAAATCGGTAAGGAGTTCAACCGGAATCTGATCAACGGATGGGGTTTCTACCTCAAATGGTTTGCCCGGATCCAGATTCATCAACGATTGAAGAGTAAGCAAGGCTTGGTTGTAATTTCCTTTTACAGCAATATAGTTTCCGCTGTCAGCCGCCAATTGAGCTTCGAGCTGAGTAGCGTTAAATTCAGGCATGGTTCCCGCAGCTACCATTTTTCGCGTATTCTCAAGTTGAAAAGCTGTTTGTCCAATTTGAACAGCCGCAATGTTTACCTGTTCATGTGCCAGGAGTACCTGCAAATAGGTATTTGCAACAGATAAAGCGATATCGTTTTTTATTTTTCCAACATTGGCCTGTGCTGCCAGAAATTCCCATTGATTGGCAGCGATGGTTTTTCTTTTGCTGAAGAAGTTGAAAATATCGGCACTTGTTTGCAATTGCATACCTGCCGAGAGGTAATTTTCTGTTACCCTGGTAAAAGTGGTTGGATCCTGATTGTTTCCACTGTTGAAAGCTGAATTGCCCCCGAGATTCAGGTTGGGATAAATGCCCGCCTTGGATTGCTTGAAAGTTAAACCCGATAATTCCTGTTGAACAACCGACTGACGAACGTTTATATTGTTGTTCATCGCATATTCCACACAAGTCTTCAAATCCCATTTTTGTTGCGCAAAAGAAGCGGAAATCCCAAAAAGGAAACATAAAAAGAAAAGATATACACGCATGCTGCAAAAATAGGTCATATCCGCTGCAAAAAAGCCTATTGGACATTATCTCAACTATCAGCAGTTTTCAGAACAGGAATTATTACCCAAATCAGAGATTTCTCGTATAAAAAACAGAAAATTAATGTCAAACCACCCTAATGATGAGCTATAACTGAAATAAATAGAAAGTATAAAGGGGGCTTTCAGTTGCAAAGTGCCGTATTTTGCTCTAGGTTGTGTTTGTTGAAGACAACAGGTGGTTTTTCGGCAATATTTTTACTCAAAATTGTCGGGAAAAGAATAAAAAAATGTAAGTTTGTTTCCACTTAACAGTATTACTTATCAATTAAAAAGATAGAAATGAAAAAGATCGCTTTATTATGTTTTGCCTTTATGATGACCTTCGTTTCATTCGCTCAAACCAAAACGGCGGTTTGGCCTGAAATGGGTACCTTCCATGAATTGATGTCTTCAGCTTTTCATCCAGCCGAAGAAGGCAACTTTGCTCCATTGAAAGAAAAAGCAGCAGATTTATACAGAGCTTCAAAATTATGGTACTCCGTTGATGTTCCTGCTGAATACAATCTTAAGGTAACTAAAAAAACATTGGAGCAATTGATGATCAAATGCAACGATATCTGGGCTGAAGTTGCTTCTAAAACACCATCAAATGACAAATTGAAAGTAATGATTACTGAGGCGCACGACTTGTTTCATAAAGTTTCTGGTGAATGCAAGAAAAAATAATAAAAAAAACAATAAAAACACTTCCCTATAAAAGCCGCTTCTTCAGCGGCTTTTATTATGTTATCAACACAAGAAGAACAACTTCTTTTTTTGGGTTGACTTGCTGACTATACATTTGTTTGGTATTGGTTTCCGATAGTAAGGAATTAATAGGGAAGCCGGTGAGAGTCCGGCACTATCCCCGTAGCTGTAAGCTCCGTTAATTGTTCGCACCACAAGCCACTGTCATTTTTGTATGGGAAGGCCGTGAACAAGGAGTAAGTCAGAAGACCTGCCACTGCAACATTTATTCACACACTAGCTTTCGGGCGAAAGGCTGAGATGTAAAGTGCTCATCACATTTTATGTTTCCTGTGTCTGCTGTTATAAGCAGACCGTTTATTCTCGAAGGCCATTAAAAACTTCTTTAAAAATGAAAAAGAATTTTTTTGTGGCAACTGTATTATTAATCAGTTTGTCAGCAAGCGCACAAGACACTACCAACCTCATGAATGAAGTGGT
>CANHMN010000094.1 GCA_947461645.1 Chitinophagaceae bacterium
CATTTTGTCAAGATTCTATTGGGTGATTGTTTTCATGTTATTCATTACAGCTTGTAGCAAAGCACCCGTTACCAACAACAATAATATCACCGAAAGCTTACCAACTATAAACACCTTGGCTATTGCTTACCTTACAAGTACAGGTGTTACTTCCGGTGGTGAAATTACCGATGATGGTGGTTCTTCCATTACAGCCAGAGGTGTTGTTTGGAGCACCAGCCCCTCACCTACCATATCCTTAACTACAAAAACAATCGATGGCAACGGATCAGGATTATTCAGCAGCAACGTAAATGGTTTGACTTCAAATACCACCTATTTCCTTAGGTCCTATGCTTCCAACAACACAGGTACAGCCTATGGAAATGAAATTTCTTTTGCCACATCACCCTATACCGTATATGTTGCAGGCGAGGAAGACAATGCATCAAGCTATGCCATGCTATGGAAAAATGGACAACCCAATGTCTTAAACGAAGGCACAGGAAATGCTGTTGCCTATTCGGTTTTTGTTGCGGGCAATGATGTGTATGTTTCCGGCTCTGAAAGCAATCCCTCAAGTGGCACGATTGCTGCTCAGGCTAAAATCTGGAAAAATGGAATTGGTAGCATTCTAAACGGGAATAATGCCAACAGTGTTTTCATTTCCGGCAACGATGTTTATGCTTCCGGCAGTAATTTTAATGGCACTATTGAAGCTGGTACAATTTGGAAAAACGGTGTAGGTTCCATAGTCAACAATGGTGTTCAAAATGCCTATCCGCAATCTGTTTTTGTATCAGGCAGCGACGTTTATACTGCAGGTTATGAAATGAACATAACCCACTATCAAGCCAAATTATGGAAAAATGGAGTTGCCTCTGTTTTAGGAAACGGTACACAAACGGCAAGTGCTTTTTCCGTTTTTGTTTATGGTACTGATGTATATGTTGCTGGCTATGAATCTAACGGCAACTACAATATTGCAAAGGTTTGGAAGAACGGCATTGCAACTGTTTTGGGTGATGGCACCAAAAACTCCTATGCCAAATCGGTTTATGTAGTGGGAAACGATGTATATGTTGCAGGTTACGAATCTCGGATCACAAACAATGTGGCCATGTTGTGGGAAAACGGAACAGCAACAGCTTTAAGCGGCAATAATGATGCTTATGGCAATGCCGTATTTGTTTTCAACAATGATGTATATGTGGCAGGACAAGACAGTGCAAGAGCTATGCTTTGGAAAAATGGCGCAGCCACCTTACTAAGCAACGGAACCAATTTTGGAAATGCCTTTAGTGTTTTTGTAAAATGATTTTTTTCGTGTAGAACTCCCCCTAATTCATTCCCGCTTCACTTTTGTATTTTGTAAAGTAAACTTTTAAATCGGCTTCTCTTTTGTATTTGGTGAAGTATACTTTCCAATCGGCATCGCTTTTGTAGTTGGTCCAATACCATATGCCGCTGTAAGGCTTTGCATCACTCTTGTATTTTGTCTCATATACGATGATGTCGGCGTCACTTTTGTAGTCTGTAACATAAATGATTTTATCGGCATCAGATTTGTAAGAAGTTCGGTAAACCTTTTGTGCATTAGTTGCAACAGACAGAAATATTAAAAGTGTAATGGCGAGAAAAGTTTTTTTCATGATGTGTAAATTATAATGTTAAGCCTGTTTTTTTTCTTCCATCCATTTGTTTCTTCCCCAGCCGGGTATGACATGCTTTTCACTGTGATAAGATGACCTAACCAATGGCCCGCTCTCCACATAGTCCAACCCGATCTGGTAACCCATTTCCCTGTATTCGGCAAATTCATCAGGATGTATAAATCGGTCAACCGGCAAATGCTTTTTAGTGGGCTGTAGATATTGACCGATAGTAACCACATCAACTCCGCTGTTGTTCAAGTCCTTCATGGTTTGAATCACCTCCTCTTTTGATTCACCCAAGCCCAACATGATTCCACTTTTAGTTCGCATTCCACCCTCTTTTAAAATTTTCAGGGTTTCCATACTCTGCCAATATTTGGCCTGCACCCTTACCAATTTTGTCAATCTTTCAGTTGTTTCAATATTATGACTTACCACCTCTGGGGCAGCTTCTATAATTCTTTGGATGTTTTCTTTTTGCGCTTTGAAATCAGGCACCAAGGTCTCCAATGTAGTATCAGGATTCAATGCTTTTACCGCTTTGATGGTGTTGTACCAAATGATGCTACCTCCATCTTTCAATTCATCTCTGTCTACAGAAGTGATTACCGCATGTTTAACTTTCATTAAATGAATGGCTTCCGCTACTCTTTGTGGTTCATCCCAATCAACAGCATCTGGCCTTCCGGTAGCTACTGCACAAAAGCCACAACTCCTTGTACAAATGTTACCAAGTATCATGAAGGTGGCCGTTCCTGCACCCCAGCATTCGCCCATGTTCGGACAATTTCCACTCTCACAAATGGTATGAAGCTTGTGGGTATCTACCAGCTGACGAACGTGTTTATATTCTTCGCCAATGGGCAACTTCACCCGAAGCCAGTTAGGTTTTTTTACCGATAACGTTTCACCGCTTTCATTTGCGCAACTCATGTTTGTATACGTTTAAGTCAACATTATTTTCTTTTTCCGAAAAGGATGGCAGCATATACGCCCAGAAAAAATCTTTGCTGTTCAACCCTTACCATCAATGGAATATTTCTGGTGTAATACTCAGCACTTATACCTACTTCAAGACCGTTAATCATTTCATTGTATTTGCCGTAATCAAACCTCAACGAAGATTTGGCATATAATCCCGGTGTAATTTTCAGTTTGCTCCAACCCTGAGAAAAAGTTGGACCGCCGGCTACATAATATGCAGAATCGTCGTAAAGGTAATACAGACTATCGGGCGAGTTAAAGGTAACCATATCAAAATTTATGTTTCCCTTATCTACCTGCAACATATATGGCCTCAATAAAGCAAGAGACAACCCACCTCCAAAATTTGCAGAGATATTCACTCCATTCCTATTGCCCTTATTACCCAGCAACATCTCATATTGCACCCCCATTTTAACAGGATAAAAAAAGTTGATTTTCCCGAATACAAAAGAGGTTGATTGATAGTAAGGGTTTTGAAGTTTTTCCTCTTTCATGCTTTTTCTTTCACACATCTCAAACTGATACAACAAGCTTTTGTTGTCGCTGATTCTTTTTCCAAATTCCAAAAAACCGCCGTAACCATCATTCACCACCTTAAAACCAACCAGCGTTTGTTTGGAATAATTCAGTACACCCTCCTCTTCTTTTTTGGCGAGTAGATTTATTTTTTCTTTTTTCGCTTTTTTAGGCTCTCTATCCATATTGCTTTGCTGCGCTTTCATCTGCAGCGAAACAAAAAACAAAAGAAGAACAGGTATATACTTTTTCATCGGTTTGAAAAGTTATTTGTTGGTTTAACCATCAATGAAACTAAAAAATTAAAATGGCAGTTTTATAGCCGCACCTCATGACTGAAGTCATTAAACACCCTTTTAACTTCAAACTAAAAAACACTAATTTGCATCAACTAAAGTTTCTAATTTGTAAAAATACAACGATGCCAGTGAATTTACTTTTATTTTCAGAAGTAATTGCGCTAATCGTCGTCAATTAAAGCTTAAAACCATGACTGCCCAAATTATCTACAAAGGGGATTTAAGGTGCGAATGCACCCATTTGCAAAGCGGAACAATAATCGAAACCGACGCCCCTACCGACAACAGAGGCAAGGGAGAAAGGTTCAGTCCTACAGATACGGTTTGTGTAGCGTTGGCAACTTGCATTATAACCACTATGGGTATCAAGGCCGCTGACATGAATATTGATCTAACCGGCACAAAAATAGACGTCACCAAGCACATGTTAAGCGAACCCAGAAGAATCGGCAAAATTGAAATCACACTCCACATGGAAGCACCCGGCTTGTCGGAAAAAGACCAACAATTGCTTCAGCGTGTTGGAGAAACTTGCCCTGTAGCCAAAAGTCTTCATCCCGAACTTAGCGTAATAACGAAGTTTATTTGGAACCCATAAACCATCAGGAAGCATTTCTAAGCAAGGCATACCCAATGGAACATTGCATGCATTTTTTATGCAGACAATACCCACTGTACAAATGCGCTACTGCCTGTGTATCATAGGCCGATTGTAAAGAAATGGGCAAATCCTTGAAGATTTCGGTTATGTTGTTCTTTTCCGGCTGAAGCTTTAAAAGCCAATCAATGGCTTTTTGTTTGAGCGCCTCACTATGTGTAATATACCCATACGCATAATTCAAAACAACAACTACATTGATGATGATGTTTCGGATAGCCGATTCACCTATCCTTTTCTCCCGAAAAGTTGATGTCACCTCAAAAACATAGTGGTCGTTCCAATAATCTGCTGCCTTAACATCAAAGTAAGTATATAGCTCCGCTAAGTTCTCTGAATTCAATATACAATTCAAAAGAGACTGTTTTTCAAAAACCAATTGTGCAAGTTGTGACAATCTTAAAGTGGGGAAACCTGCAGGTCTCATTCTAAGAAAACCAACCCCCATGGTTTGTTGTGTTAAACCAAATTGATGTGACAAATTGATGTATGTTGATTTTAAATTTCTGGGATAATCACCTAAGAAATCGCTGTTCAACAAACCGCAACAACCGAATAGCAAGGCCTCTGTATCCTCCCGATTTGAACTCACTTGCTTCAACATTTGAAAAGGTATTTTTTCTGCCATCATTTGAAAAGCAATTCCATTTACTTTCCCTCCCAAACTATAGGCTAGTGACTGCCAGACTTGTTCTTCCCAATTTTTTTCATTAAAATCTTTCAAACCAAATTGTTGCTTTGCTTTGCTGTGCAGTCGCTCTATTACCATATTTTCCTTGCATTTTTCGATGATGATGTTATTCACATTAGCTAGAAGTGGCTTGCAGGGAATGGAATATTCCGCTTTCATCATACTATCATATTTTTCCAGCAATATTTTGGGCACCACATTACGAAGCTCCAAGGTTGGAAAGGGAAGATTAAGTTCAACATCATGCTCCCAAACCACATGAAGCACTACATTATTGTAATGAGGGTCACCATCATGCTGATGTTTCCTCCATTCAGAAGAAAGCACATGCACTTCAACATGACCTGCCCACCTGATTTTTCCAATGGAAATAGCTGCATTCAAAAAATCGGGTCCCTGATTGTTGTTCCATAAACCGGGATAAAAAATGTTTAGGCATTGGCCGCAAACAGAATGTAATTGCCTGGATTGAAACAATTGAAATCGCCAGATATATTGCAGCAACTTTTCTTGCATGAGAAGGTGATTTTGTATGATGCAAGTTGAAAAAGCCGCGAATCAATAAAAAGGGAAATGAACTTACTTTAGGATGTAATTTAATCGTTGGAATACGGTTTTTCAAACAAAGAAATTCGTCCCGCTCCTATAAATTTTCGATGGTAATATTTTTCATCGAGACTGCTGATGGTAACTCCTTCTTTCGTGCTGGAATGGACAAAATACCTGTTTTTAAGATATACCCCTACATGGCTTACTCCACCTCTGGTGTTAAAAAACACAAGGTCACCTTCCTGAAGTTCGTCTTTGTCAATTTTCTCTACTGAACGGTATTGTGCTTTTGCACTATGGGGCAATGCTGAACCAAAAACGACCTTCATCAATTCACTGGTAAAACCGCTGCAATCAATACCCTCTTTTGAATCGCCTCCAAACAGGTACGGAGTGTTAAGCCATTGGTTTATAAATGCATAAAGTTCAAACTGGTTTAACACCTCGACTTCTGTATCCAACAATTGTGCAAACTTAAACTCAAGCATTCCGGCCCTTTCAACCTTTTCCTCGCTATTTTCTTTTGAAACAATTGTTAAAGGAGTGCTTTCCCCTTCATAAGCCTTGGTTTCTTGTTGAAAAATGCCTTCCTTACCACCTGTCTTTAATTCTATGGATTTGATGAATTGCACACCGGTTTCAGTGGTCCTAATTTGACGAACCTGTTGCGACAGGCCTAATAGAGGAAGCAATAAAAACAGGACGATAATTCTTTTCACCGGAATTGTTGGTTTGGTTAATGCCAAAGCACAAAATTAAGCTTAATGTTATTTTTACCTACATTCTTATCAAACATGTGGAAAAATGACCCTTTCAAACCTGCAATTATCTTAGGATATTTGTTTGCTTATTAGGGTTTAGGCAGTTGTACATCCCCACGGTTTCGGATTTTACACCCTACTTTTCCTAACAATGAAAGGCTGCAAATCAGCCCCAACGATGGTTTACCATCAAATCAACAACTTTAAAGATGAAGTTCAGTCATTTACACGTACATACCCAGTTTTCTCTGCTTGATGGGGCCGCCTCCATTAAAAGTCTATACAAAAAAGCCAAGGCCGATGGAATGCCCGCAGTGGCAATAAGCGACCACGGCAATATGTTTGGTGCCTTTGAATTTGTAAAAGAAGCTTACAAACATACCGACGAAAACGGCAAACCGATGGTTAAGCCAATTGTAGGTTGCGAATTTTACATTACACAAGACAGAACCCGTAAAACTTTCAGCAAAGAAGAAAAAGATCCCAGGCATCACCAGATTCTTTTGGCCAAAAATGACGTCGGTTACAGAAACCTGGTAAAACTTACTTCACTCGGGTATATCGAGGGCATGTATTCAAAATATCCACGTATCGATAAACAACTCATTCACAAATACCATGAAGGACTAATTGCTACTACATGTTGTTTGGGCGCTTTGGTTCCTCAAACTATTTTAAAGAAAGGTGAGGAAGAAGGTGAAAATGAA
>CANHMN010000095.1 GCA_947461645.1 Chitinophagaceae bacterium
AAGGAGCTGCGAAGTGGAGTTGAACAATCTATTGAGGTAAAGCCCCAATACGGGCTAACAGATAATGAAGTAGAACAAATGCTTTTGGATTCCCTTACACATGCCAAAGAGGATATTGCTGCAAGAGCTTTAACGGAGGCGCGAACAGAAGGCGAACAATTGCTTGCAGCAACAGAAAGGTTTTTATTGAAGAACAGTTCTTTCCTCACGCAAGAAGAATTAATGAAAACTGCTGCTGCCATGCAAGCATTGCAATTGTCTATAACGATGGATGATAAAAACCTGATTCAGCAAAAAACAGAGGAGCTCAATGCCATATCAAGACCATATGCCGAAAGAATTATGGATAATGCAGTGGCAATAGCTATGAAAGGGAAGTCGATTTAGAATGGGTAAATGCTAAAATTAGGAGTGAGGATGCAAAAACAACCAAGCTGAAAATCATCATTGCCTTGATCCGAATAGGGTTGAAGGTAAATTCAACAAGATTTTTTCCTTTATTTACCTGAACACACATGAACGCCTCATCAAATTTTTCTATCTTTTTTTCTTGATGGTTTACGCTGCAAATCCAGTGAGGGTAATGGCTTTGTTGTAAAACCACCAAAGCATCTTCGGCTGCATTTACTTCAAAGGCAATTTTGTTTGGGGAGAAGTCTTTCCAAACGATTGATTGTTTTTCATTTTCCGGCAGAAAGAAAAGAAATGGCTTCAACATCAGAGAATCTGATTTGCCGCTCTCTATCTTTTGAAATTTATTGGCTGTTGCATTTAGTCTTATGGGATAGGCAGCTTCGTGAATAACACCAATATTTTTATTGTAAAAACTACCGTCGCCAATCAGTGCTTTTTCAAATGAGGGAAGGGTGTCAATTTTATTGATCGGTTGAAGTGAAGGTATAGATATGCCTTTTGGAAAACGCTCTAGAATGTTTTGAACATCTCTTACAGAGGCTTTTCCAACACCGGTGAAAGGCAAATTCATCAAGCTAATCAGAATAAGGTTTGCCGCGTTTAGGTAGAGAAGTAAATTGATTTTTTTGTGGCGTAAAAATTTGAGCATCATTATCAAAAACGCAAGCTGAATGACGCCTTGAATTGCTAGGGCATCCCAAAATGTTAGGTTGTCAAGAAGGGATTTTACTTTGCTGGCAAATGATTGTTGTGCAGCCATTGCATCTGCATAAAATAAAATGCTGTCTTTGGAAAGCAAGATTTTAATTGCAGCTAGTGCAACAGCAATAAAAACAAGCGCAGAGACAATCAGAATTGTTTTTTTGATTTTGGAGAATGAAATTGCATCAGTTGAAATATAATTATCCAATTCAATCGCAGCAACAACAATAAAGCTGATCAGTGCAAATATTCTAAACTCGCCATTTAGTCTCACAAAACCAATGAAAGGGAGGTAATGGTGGGCAAAGGTTTTAAACATCCCTCCTGAGGCCAGCAAGAGAAAAAAAACTCCGATAGCAAGAAAAAACTTTTGGGTTGCATTCTTTTTGTTTTGTAATGCAAGTATCAGAAAAACGAAAAGAGTTAAACCAAAAAAGCAATTTCGCATAGAAATGTCTGTGCCGAAAAAGGCATCCAATTTTGTAGTCGTAAGCGGCAGCAGGCTGCTTATCCAGCTTGTAAAAGTTGTTGGATGGAGCAAAGAATCAGTCAGAGTCAATTTGTTTGCGCGAACAAAAAAAGGAAGAATATCTGCATAGGCGAAAAGCATTCCCGCGCTCATGATAAACAATAAAAGAAGGAGCAGTGCATTGGATTTTATCCAAATGGCAAAGGAATAATTGTTGTTCTCTTTCTTTTTTTGAACAAGTTGAAAAAGAGAAAAGGCAAAAAAGAAATAAGCAGAAGCGATACTGATTCCAGGGTGTGCAGAGGAAATCAAAAGGTAAAACAGCAATGAAACAGCAAGTAGGTTACTGATCGAAAAGCGATGGAGTAGGTTGTGATAAGCCCATAAGCACCAGGGTAGAATTGCCGCTCCGCTTATCCAGTTGAAATGCTGAAGGTTTCCAATGTTATAGCCGCAACACATGAAAGACAAGGCGGCAATGGTTCTTACCTGCGTGTTTTTAACCCACAGTTTCAACAAAACAAAAAAACCGAAACCACCCATCAAAATATACAAAAGCAACTCTAGGGTAAAAGTGTAGGCGTTGTAGCCAAATGTAGAAGCAATTGTCCAAGTAAACGGACTCCAATATCCGCTGCTCATATCTGCATATTGAGGTATTCCAAAATTGATGTAAGGATTCCAAAGTGGCAAATGGCCAGAATGAATACTCTCACTCATAAAAAATTTTGGCGGAAAATAGCCGGTGAAAGCATCATTTTTTAATGCGAAAAGAAAGCTTGCTACAGGTAAATAAGCAAAAAGCAATACGACAAGAAAAATCAGTGTTGTTTTTTTCCATTGCTGTTTTGAAAAACTGTAATCTTGCATGGTATAAAAATACAGTTTTCGAAAATCATGCCGGAAAGAAAATTTGATGGATTCGATGAGTTTGCTTTGGATTACCGGAAGGTTCATTCAAAGAACATCAGCATTTCAGGTGCCGATAGTAATTATTTCGCTGAAATGAAAGTGAAGTGGCTTGGTACTTTCGAAAAAAAACTACCATTGAAGGTGCTTGACCTTGGCTGTGGAGATGGCACAACCGCATTGTATTTTCAACAACATTTTCCGCAATGGAAAATAACGGGAATAGATGTTTCAGCCAAAAGTATTGAGCAAGCCAAGGATAAAGAATTGTCCAATGCAGAGTTTAAGGTATACGATGGAGAGCATATTCCATTTGAGGCCGAAACTTTTGATTTGGTATTTGTAGCAGGAGTTTTTCATCACGTTGCTTTTGAATACCATGCACAATTGACGGCCGAAATCAAAAGGGTAATGAAGGGTGGCGCAAGACTTTATTTTTTTGAGCACAATCCACTTAATCCATTGACCCGCTATCTGGTAAACACTTGTGTGTTTGACAAGGACGCAAAATTGCTTCGCAGCAACTATGCTGTATCTTTGTTGGAAAGAAATGGATTCGGCAATATTAGAAAGAGATTCATCATTTTCTTTCCCAGAAAAGGGTGGTTGTCTTCCTTTATTTTTTTGGAAAAATACCTGCAAAAAATTCCACTTGGCGGACAATTCGTGCTAGTGGCTATAAAGCCAACAAATGCTGAAATCGTTCACGAAGCTCGTTTGTTTATTCAGCAATAAATTTTCGGAATTATTTTTCGATGTTGATGCTGTCTTTAATAAGGTAGCGTGGTCGCTTTTTACTTTCTGTAAAGAGTTTTGCAATGTATTCTCCAAGCAAGCCGATAGCAAGGAGTTGGGTGCCCCCTAAAATCATAACAGCAATAATAAGCGAAGCCCAGCCCGGTATGGTTTCGCCCCTGAAGTAGGCGAGTAAGGCATAGGCGCCAAATGCGAAGGAAGCGAGTGAGAGCAAAGAGCCAAAAAGCAAAGCAATTCTTAGCGGCTTGAAACTGAATGAAGTTGTGCCCTTCCATGCCAGCCGCATCATGGTAGCAAACGAATATTTTGTTTTGCCGAATTGTCTTGCAGGAGCGTCAAATGTTAAGGTGGTTGAACGAAAGCCTATCCAACTGAAGATCCCTCTCAGAAACAAATCCCTTTCCTTGAACTGCAAAACGCTTTCTAATACCTTTCTGTTGAAGGCTCGAAAATCGGCTGCTTTGGGCTCAATTTTTGTTTCAGAAATAGCATTGATGAATTTGTAAAACAAAAGAGAGAAAAATTGTTTGATTGGATTGATATCTACAGTGCTTTTTCTTTTCGTAATAACCAAATCAAAACCATCATCAATTTTCTGAAACATTTCAGGAAGCAGCGCAGGGGGATGTTGAAGATCCGCATCCATTAATACAATGACATCGCCTGAGGCTTTTTCCATGCCCGCCATCAAAGCGTTCTGATGGCCAAAGTTTCTGCTTAAAGACAAGCATTTTATTCGGGGGTCTCCTTCAGCGAGTTTGTGAATCTCCCTGAAAGTATTGTCTTTGCTGCCATCATCAACAAAAATAAATTCCGTATCTGTATTGCATACTTTGCCTAGGTCCTCGTAAAGCAAGTGAATATTCTCGGCTTCGTTGAAAACAGGAAGTATAATTGATGTCTTTGGCAAAATCTATTATTTATGCTGGCGAAATTAAAAAATAAAAAACAGTATTTGGCTATTGAATTGAATGTTTAAAAACGCTGACTTTGTTGATTTTTTGGACTTTTTCAAGGGTGATTTACTACGGAAAACTACATTCCACCATCTAAAGGTTCAGGGTCATAAATAGAGTTCCGAAATCCATTACACCCGCTCCATTATCCTGTTCACATATTTGCCAATCATATCAAATTCAATGTTTACGCTGTCGTTCAGTTTCAATTGATGGATGTTGGTATGCTCATAGGTAAATGGAATTATGGCCACTTGAAAACTATTTTCTGTCAAATTAAAAACAGTTAAACTCGTCCCATTGATACATACTGATCCTTTTTCAATGAGCAGCGACTTGAATTTTTGCTCATATTCAAATTGAAATTCCCAACTGCCTTCTTTTTCAATGATGCGAGTACAAATGGCGGTACAATCAACATGTCCCTGTACGATGTGTCCGTCAATTCTGCCATTCATGGTCATACATCTTTCAAGGTTGAGCAAATCGCCGGCCTTTAGATTTCCCAGATTGGTTTTTTGAAGGGTTTCAGCAATGGCGGTAACCCTGTGTTTTCCGGGGGAGACTTCTTCAACAGTAAGGCATACTCCATTGTGGCTTACGCTCTGGTCGGGTTTCAACTGGTTACTTATGGGGGAAGTAACCCAGAAAGTATGGTTTGATCCGTTGGTTTCTATTGAGGTAAGCTCTCCTAAAGATTCAATTATTCCTGTAAACATAGCTTCAAATTTCGGTTATTTTGATGGATATTTGTTCGTTTGGATAAAACCATTATCTTTGCGTCCCGCTTTAAAAGCGTTATTTTTTAACTAAAGGAGGTATAAAAATTATGTTGATCATTGATTCTAAAGATTGCGAAAACATTGACAAGGCCCTTAAAAAGTACAAGAAGAAGTTCGAAAAGAGCCGTACTTTGCTACAATTGAGGGAAAGACAAGCTTTCACAAAGCCGTCTATCAGACACCGCACCAAAGTGTTGAAAGCAATCTATAAGCAACAAATGGCTGCAGGAAAAATCGACTAAGATTTATTCCAAACTCCACTAAGATATGTTTACCGGTAACCGAGTTATTTAATTAACTTTGGTTACCGTTTTTTTATGCCCGTAAATCAACAAAAGCATATTGCCTCGTTTTTAGATTACCTTAAATTTCAAAAACGATACGCTCAACATACCATTACCTCTTACGAAAATGACCTAACTGGGTTTGTTGATTTTATTGAAATACAATATGGTAGTTTATCTCCCAACGAATTAAAGCCAACTTTCATTCGAAGTTGGCTTGCTACTTTGAAGGGACAAGATTTTTCCGCAAAGACCATCAATCGAAAAATATCAGCACTTAAAACCTTCTTCAAATACCTCTTGAAGCAGGGCCTAATTGAAGTTAGTCCTATGACTACTATTGTTTCTCCCAAACAAAGCAAAAGACTTCCAGAATATGTAGAGCGAAAGGACATGGGAACGCTTTTTGATTACGTTGAGTTTACGGAAGATTGGAAGGGAAATACGGAACGCTTGGTGTTAGAGCTGTTATACAACACAGGGATCCGTCAGGCCGAACTCATTGGGTTGAAAGAAAATGCCATTGATTTTCAGCGGGGTTTAATTAGAGTTCTTGGAAAAGGCAGCAAGGAAAGAATAATACCCGTAAGTCCAACATTGGTTATCAGTATAAAAAATTACATTGATGCCAAGAAGAAAGAGCTGGAAAATCCCAATAGAGAATTCCTGTTGGTGAAGGATGATGGTCAAAAACTCTATCCAAAATGGGTTTACAATAGTGTTAAAAAGTACCTTTCTTTGGTGACGACCATCGATAAAAAAAGTCCGCACGTGCTCCGTCATACTTTCGCAACTCACCTCAGCAACAATGGGGCAGATCTCAATGCCATAAAGGAATTGCTGGGTCACAGCAGTCTGGCAGCTACGCAGATTTATACCCACAATACCATCGAAAAATTAAAGGATGTGTATAAAAAAGCTCACCCTAAAGCCTGATTTTTTCTCTTTAACATAATTTTTGTTCGAAAAACGCGTTTTTAGCTTAAATTCATTATCTCATTTCACCTAAAAACCAACTAAAACCATGAACCTTAGCATTCAATCCGTGCATTTTGCCGCAGACAAGAAATTAATCGACTTAATCGAAAAGAAAATCGTAAAACTCAACCAATTCAATGACAGCATAACCAACGTGGATATTTACCTGAAGCTGGACAATCTGGTACACAATATCAAGGACAAAATAGTAGAAATAAAGGTTGCTATTCCAAAGCACGAGTTCTTTGTAAAGCAATCCTGCAAATCGTTTGAAGAAAGTTTTGATTCTGCCATGAGCGCTTTGGTTAATCAGATAAAAAAGAAAAAAGAAAAGCAACTCGTTTAATAAATTCAATAAAATTGGTGCAATCTCCCCGGAAATCGGGGAGATTTTTTTTGATGCTAAAAAAAAATAGCAAACATTTTTTTCTATTCATCATTTTTCACTTACTTTTGCCTTCCCAAAAAATGAGGTGCATTCGTATGCGCAGTTTTAGGGGAAGTTCTTAATAAGTTGTAGCGTTGAATA